>NZ_JBCEWQ010000186.1:0-15876 GCF_038448545.1 Streptomyces sp. CLV115 | reverse complement strand
GTTCCGGTCCTGGGCGGCCATGACCTCGTCGCCGTGCTCGGGCCACAGGCGCGTCAGGGGTGCCGGATCAGATCAGGCCCTGGGCCAGCATCGCGTCCGCGACCAGCTCGAAGCCGGCGATGTTGGCGCCGACCACGTAGTTGCCGGGGCTGCCGTAGCGCTCCGCGGTGGTGTAGCAGGAGTCGTGGATGTGGCGCATGATCTCCGCGAGGCGCTCCTCGGTGTGGGAGAAGGTCCAGGAGTCACGCGAGGCGTTCTGCTGCATCTCCAGGGCGCTGGTGGCCACACCGCCCGCGTTGGCCGCCTTGCCGGGGGCGAAGGCGACGCCCGCCTCCTGGAGGACGCGTACGGCCTCCGGCGTGGTGGGCATGTTGGCGCCCTCGGCGACCGCCTTCACACCGTTGCGCACCAGGGCCAGCGCGTCGGCCTCGTGGAGCTCGTTCTGGGTGGCGCAGGGCAGGGCCACGTCGCAGGGGACGCTCCAGACGCCGGTGCCGGGGACGTACTTGACGTGCTCGCCGCGGCGTTCCGCGTACTCGGAGACGCGGCCACGGCCGGCCTCCTTGATCTCCTTGAGGAGGGCGAGGTCGATGCCCTTCTCGTCCACGATGTAGCCGTCGGAGTCGGAGCAGGTCAGCACGGTCGCGCCGAGCTGCTGGGCCTTCTCGATCGCGTAGATCGCGACATTGCCCGAGCCGGAGACGACGATGCGCTGGCCGTCGAGGGACTCGCCCCGGCTGCGCAGCATCTCGGCGGTGAACATGACACAGCCGTAGCCGGTCGCCTCGGTGCGTGCCTGGGCGCCGCCCCAGCCGAGGCCCTTTCCGGTGAGGACGCCGGACTCGTAGCGGTTGGTGATCCGCTTGTACTGGCCGAACAGGTAGCCGATCTCCCGGCCGCCGACGCCGATGTCACCGGCGGGGACGTCGGTGTACTCACCGAGGTGGCGGTGGAGCTCGGTCATGAACGACTGGCAGAACCGCATGATCTCGGCGTCCGAGCGGCCCTTGGGGTCGAAGTCCGCGCCGCCCTTGCCGCCGCCGATGGGCATGCCGGTGAGCGCGTTCTTGAAGATCTGCTCGAAGCCGAGGAACTTCACGATGCCGAGGTTGACCGAGGGGTGGAAGCGCAGTCCGCCCTTGTACGGGCCCAGCGAGCTGGAGAACTCGACCCGGAAGCCGCGGTTGACGTGGATGTCGCCGGAGTCGTCCGACCACGGCACCCGGAAGATGAGCTGGCGCTCCGGCTCGCAGACGCGCTCGATGATCCTGGCGTCCACGAACTCGGGTCGCTTCGCGAGGACCGGGCCGAGGGTCTCCAGGACCTCCCGTACCGCCTGGTGGAATTCCTTCTCGCCCTGGTTGCGCCGGAGGATCTCGGCGTACAGCGGCTCGATGACGCGGCTCTCGGTGGCGTGCGGGGTTACGGAATCAGGGGTGGCCTGCATCAGGTCAAGACCTTCCGTCGGTGGGCATGCGCGCGAAGACGCCCCCGTCCCGGGGGCGCCGGCGGTCCCCCCTCCCCATTGAGGGCGTCGCCCAGACATCGCACGCTCTGCGGCTCACGGAAGCGACGTACAGAACCGTTGTGGCCCACCCATTGTCCCAGTAGCTCAGGAGATCCTTTCAAGGGGACCGGCGCAAGAGATGCGGCCGCTACGCGCGCGCCTCGCGGCGCAGCATCCACAGCCCCGTTCCGGACGCGAGGACGACCAGCCCCGAGACCACGCTCAGCACGATGTGCAGAGCGTTGTTCTCCATCAGGTTGAGCGAGAGGTTCGCGGCGAACGCGGCGCAGAGCACGAACCAGAGCAGTACCTTCATGGAGTTCCTCCGTGTGGGTGGTCCGGTGATGTCCTCCGGCCGGGTGATGTCTCCATTCTTTCAACGGGCGGCGGTCGCCACGAGGGGCCGATCCCCCGGTTCCGTGGTGTAGCCAGCTGTACCACCGGTCCGTGCGCCGGGGTCCCGGCCCGGTCCGGACGGCCCCACTAGGGTTCGCCGGGTGGGGATCACCGAGAGCACCGCACCGCCCGGGAAGGAACGCGACCGGGAGGACGGGCCGGAGGACGGGCGCGACGAGGGGTGCGAGGACGGCCGGGCGTTCGCCGGTGCGGCCGGGGGCCCGGGGCGGTGGCGGGTGCCGGGGATCGCGGTGCTCGTCGTGGTGCCGCTGTACGTGCTGTGGGCGCTGGTGCTGGCGACCGGCGGCGGTGATCTGGCGGCGCAGCTCGCCTGGGCCGGTTTCGCCTCCCGGCATCCGGCGTCCGCGTACAACCTCTCCTGGTACGGAGGGACGCACACCGCGAACTACAGCCTGCTGACACCGCCGCTCATGGCGGTGTTCGGGGTGCGGGCGGTGACCGTGGCCGCCGGGATCGGCGGGTCGTGGGCGCTGGGGCGGCTCTGTGTGCGGAGCGGGGTGCGGTGGCCGGTCGCGGTCGCGGTGCTCGGTTCGCTGACCCTCTGGTGCAATGTCGCGTCCGGGCGCGCCACGTTCGCGCTGGGCGTCGCGATCGGCCTGGTCGCGCTGCTGTACGTGCGGCGCCGGGCGGGCGTCGCGGCGGGCTGCGCGGCGCTGGCCACGGCGGCGAGCCCGGTGGCCGGGCTGTTCCTGGTGGTGGCGGGCGCGGCGTACGGGCTGGACCGGCGGTGGCGGCGGGCGGCCGGGCTCGTCGTACCGCCGGTCGTGGTGGTGGCCGCGACGACGCTGGTGTTCCCGTTCACGGGTGAACAGCCCATGGCGGCGGGCAAGTTGTGGATGCCGCTGGCGGCGTGCGCGGCGCTGTGGTTCGCGGCGCCGCGCGGGGGCGGCCTGCGGGTGGTCCGGTTCGCGGGCGCGGTGTACGCGGCCGGCGTCGTCCTGACCTTCCTGGTCGCCTCGCCGATCGGGTCGAACGTCGAGCGGCTGGTGGGGGTGGCCGGCCCGCCCGTACTGCTGGCGGCGCTGGTGTCCGTCCTGCCCCGGTGGGCGCGGGGCGGGGCACCGGTACGGGCGCGGGCCCTGCTGCTCGCCGGGATGCTGGTGTACAACACGGGCTGGCTGATCGACAAGACCGACGACGACCTGCGGGTCTCGACCTCCGTGCCCGCCTGGGCGGAGCACACCGACGGGCTGGTCGCCGAGCTGCGCCGGCTCGGCGCCGGGCGGACCCGGGTGGAGGTCGTACCGGCCCGCAACCACCGCGAGGCGACCGTACTCGCTCCGTACGTGAACATGGCGCGCGGCTGGAACCGGCAGCTCGACGTGGAGCGCGGGCGGCTGTTCTACGAGGGACGGCCGGCCCCTGCGGCGTACCGGGCCTGGCTGGACCGGTGGGGCGTGGGCCTGGTCGTGCTGCACGACGGCAGGCCGGACGGACCGGCCGAGGCGGAGGCGCGGATCGTCCGGCGCGGCACCGACTGGCTGGAGCCGGTGTGGCGGGACGCCGGGTGGCGGATCTACCGGGTGCGCGGGGCCGTGCCCCTGGTCTCCGCGCCGGGCTCGGCCGTACGCGGGGACGATGCCTCCCTGGTGGTACGGATGCCCGCCGCCGGTTCGGTGACGGTACGGATCGCCCACTCGCCGTGGCTGCGGGCCGACGGCGGCGGGTGCCTGCGGCGGGACGGCGAGTGGATCCGGCTGACGGTGCGGCGGGCCGGGGAGTACCGGCTGGATTCGCGCTACCGGCCGTGGCCGTTCACGTCCTGCTGAGCGGCCGGGACGGGGCGGGGAAAGGAGAGTGCGGACCGGGCGGGGAGAGGGCGGACCGGTGCTGGTGGGCCTGGTGGGCCTGGTGTGCCTGGAGAGGCGGATCGGGCTCGGTGGGCCCGGCGAGGCAGACCAGGCCTGGCGGGGCGGGCCCGGCGAGGCGGTTCGGGGCGGACCGCAGCAGGCTCTGCGCCGGGCCCCGCGGGCCGTCCCCCGGGGTCAGTCCGCGACGCCGAGGTCCTGGCGCATCAGCTGCCGCATCGTGTCGAGGCGGGGGTCGGCCGCCTTCAGGTTCTCCAGGGCCCGTTCCACATTCTCGCCTTCGCGGGGCACCCCCCGGTCCAGGCGCTTGACGACGGCGTCACCGCCGGCGAGCACCCGGTTGAGGTCGCGGGACGCCTGGAGTATCCGCTCGGGAACGATCATCTGCGCCTCGGCGTAGCGGTCGCGGTGGTCCAGGCGGGCCTCTTCGAGCTGGTTGCGTTCCTGCTCGGTGTAGACGTCGTCGCGGATGCGGTGCAGGGCGTCCTTGAGGAGGGTGTGGAACTGCCGGGAGGCCCGGTTCATGGCCGTGTACTGGGTGCGCCGCTCCTCGAACTTCCTTCGTTCGTCCGCCAGTCGGGTTTCCTCGGCGCGCTGGCGCACGCTCAGCCGCTGTACGAACACCGGGGCGAGGAGGGTGCCGAGCACTCCGACCACTGCGGTGATCATGGCGGTGATGGCGGCGGTCATGACTGCGAGACTAGTGCGGGCCGGCGGACGGCGTACACACGTTTCCCGGGGGCACGGTGACGGCTCATCAGACATGATGCCGTCATGACAATTTCACGGGGGACGGGACGTACCCGGAACCTCCCCGGAGCACCTCTGCCGACGCCCCGCCCGGCCCTCCCGCCCGCACCGGGGTACCCGGCGGCCCCGCACGCCGCGCGGGTACCTCCGCGTGCGGGCGACATGCGCCGCTATCTCGCCGTCGGCCTCGACTGCTACCTCTGCCTGGTCACCGTCGGCTTACTCGCCCGGCCGTACGTGGACACGGCCGGGGTCACCGAGGCGGCCGGCCTGCTGCTCGGCCCGGCGCTCGCGTTCTCGTTCCTCAACCATGTGGTCCTCACCGCGCTCACCGGGGCCGGCGCGGGCAAGCTGATCATGGGGATACGGGTGGTCAGACTGCCCGACGCCGGACGCCCGGGGCCCTGGTCACTGCTGCTGCGCTGGCTGTACGGGCTCTGCTGGCTGCCGCTGCAACCCTGGTACGGGCTGCGCTCGCTCCTCTCGGGCCCCGGCGCCCTGCCCCGTACCTCGCTCTGGAACGGGGGGAACGGTGAGCTGCACGCCGATCCGCTGGGCCTGCGCCAGGTCCGTCACAGCGACCTCACCGCCCACCGGACCGCCGTCGCGGCCACCGCGCCCACCCATCACTGAGACCGGCCCGCGCCCACCGGCCCGGACCGGCCCCGGCAAGCGCCCTCCCGGACCCCGGGCCTCGCGAGCCCCTGCCCCGGGCCCGGTGTCCCGGCCCCGTATGTCCCGACTCCTCTGTCAGGCCGCCGCGTTCTCCGTGATGGTGACCCGGCCCTTGCGGATGGTCGCGAGCCGGGGCGCCCGCCGGGCGATGGCGCTGTCGTGCGTGACCATGACGAAGGTCAGGCCGTGCTCCTTCCACATGGTCTCCAGCACCTCCATGACCTCGTCGCGCATCGCCTCGTCGAGGTTGCCGGTGGGCTCGTCGGCGAGCAGCACCTTCGGCCGCTTGACCAGTGCCCGGGCGATCGCCACCCGCTGCTGCTGGCCCCCGGACATCTCGCCGGGCAGATGTCCGAGCCGTTCGCCGAGCCCCACGGACTCCAGCGCCTCGGCGGCCCGCTTCCGGCGCTCGGCCGCCCCACCGCCGAGCGGTACGAGCGCGGTCTCGACGTTCTCCTGGGCGGTGAGCGTCGGGATGAGGTTGAAGCCCTGGAAGACGAACCCGATGTTCTCGGCACGCACCTTGGTGAGCTTGGCCTCGCTGAGCTTCGCGAGGTCGACGCCGTCGAGTTCGACGCTGCCGCTCGTGGGGCGGTCCAGGCCGCCCAGCATCTGCAGCAGGGTGGACTTGCCGCCGCCGGTGGGGCCCTGGATGACCAGCCGGCCGCCGTCCTCGAGGGTCAGATCGACACCGGCGAGCGCGTCGACGGTGGACTTGCCGCGCGCATAGCGCTTGGTGACGTCCCTGAGCGTGTACATGGGTCAACTCCGTTTGTACTGGGGGGAGATGGGGGCACGGGCGGGAAGGCCGCGGACCGTGCGGGTCATTCGACGCGGCGCAGGGCGTCGGCCGGCCGCAGCCGGGAGGCCCGCCAGCCGCCGAAGCCTCCCGCGATCAGCCCGCCCGCCACGGCCAGCGCGACGGCGATCAGGATCACGGAGAACGAGACGGGGGCGGTCAGCGCGATGTCGAGGGTCTTGGAAGCGGCGGCCCTGCCCGGTCCGCCCTGGCCGCCCAGGAACCGGCCGCCGCCCATGCCGCCGCCCGCGCCGCCGAGCTGCGCGGTGAGCGTGGGGCTGATCGCGGTGACCGCGTACGCGCCGGCCAGACCGATGCCGATGCCGAGCACGCCGCCCAGCAGCCCGTTGACGAGAGCCTCGCCGACGACCTGGCGGGTGACCCGGCCGCTCTTCCAGCCGAGCGCCTTGAGGGTGCCGAACTCCCGTACCCGGCGGCTGACCGCCGAGGAGGTGAGCAGGCCGGCCACCAGGAAGGCGGCGGCCAGCACCACGATCGAGAGCCACTTGCCGACGCCCGCGGCCAGGTCGGACGCGGTGGAGAGCGAGCCGGAGACGGTGTCGGCGAGATCGGCGGAGGTGGTGACGGTCGTGCCGGGGACGTTCTTCTGGATGGTGGCCTTGACCTGGTCGATCTGCTGCGAGTCCGCGGCCTTCACATAGACCGTGGTGATCTTGTCCTTGGAGCCGGCGAGGGTCTGCGCCTGCTTCAGCGGGACATAGAGGTTGGCTGCCGCGTCACCGCTGTCGGCGGTCGAGACCCCGACGATCGTGAACGTGGTCCCGTGAACGGTCACGCTCTTGCCGACGCCGAGCTTCTTCTCCTTGGCGTACGCGGAGTCGACCACGGCGACCTTCGCGTCGGTCTCGGACGTCTTGAACGTACGGCCGTCGGTGATCTTCGAGGAGGTCAGCGGGCCGATTCCCTGCTCGGCGACGTCGGTTCCGTACACCGTGTAGGAGTTGACGTCGAAGGAGGCGCCGCCGCCCATGACCTCGCCCTGCGGCTGCCCGGTGCCGCCCTGGCCGCCGGGGCCGCTCCGGCCGCCCTGGCCCGCGCCCTCGTCCTGCTTGAACTCGCCGCGCTTGAACTGGCCGTCGACCTTCATCACGTTGAGGCCGAGTCCGCCGACGGCACCGGCCACACCCTTCTGTCCGCCGATCCTGGACACGGTCGACGAGGCCAGCGTCTGGAAGCCCTGGACCATGACCCGGTCGCTGCTCTGCGTCGCGTCGTCGTCGCCCTTGGCGTCGAACTCGAACTTCGGGCGCCCGCTGCCCGATCCGGGGGCGGCGGCGGCCTTGGTGACGGCCATGTCCGTACCGAGGCCGTACAGCGATTCCAGGACCTTGTCCTGGGCCCGGCTCATGCCGGTGGAGACGGAGCTGACGACGATGACCAGCGCTATGCCCAGCGCGAGTCCCGAGGCGACGACCAGCGCCGCCTTTCTGCGACGGCGCAGCTCGCGCCGGAGGTAGGTGAAGAACATGGCGCGAAGCTACGGAGCGGGCGTGATGGTGGGTTGAGGCCACGATGAGAGCCGGATGAGAAGGCTCACGAACGCCGGAGGCGGCGGCACCGCGGATCCGAGGGGGATCCGGGTGCCGCCGCCTGCGTACGGGGTTCGGGCCGCGCCGGGGCGGGGCGCGTGGGGTCGGGTCAGGCCTGGGAGCCCGCCGTCCACTCGGCCCAGCTCATGTTCCAGCCGTTGAGGCCGTTGTCGGGGGTGATGGTCTTGTCCGGGGAGTTCTTGACGATGACCACGTCGCCGACGAGGGAGTTGTTGTAGAACCAGGCGGCGGGCTGGTTGGCGTCGCCCGCGCCCTTCACGTCGGCGAGGCCGACACAGCCGTGGCTGGTGTTGGCGCTGCCGAAGATCGACCGCGCGCCCCAGTAGTTGCCGTGGATGAAGGTGCCCGAGGTGGACAGCCGCATGGCGTGCGGCACGTCCTTGATGTCGTACTCGCCCTTGCCGTCGTCGTCGGTGAAGCCGACCGTCGCACCGTTCATCCGGGTCTCCTTGAACTTCTCGGAGATCACCATCTGCCCGTTGTACGTGGGGTTGGAGGAGGAGCCGGACGAGATCGGGATGGTCTTGATCGTCTTGCCGTCCTGGGTGACGGTCATCATCTTCGTGTTGGCGTCGACCGTCGAGACCTGGTTGCGGCCGACCTTGAAGGTGACCGTCTTCTGCTGCACGCCGAAGACGCCGTCGGCGCCCTCGACGCCGTCCAGCGCCAGCTTCAGCGTGACGGTGGAGCCGCCCTGCCAGTAGTTCTCGGGGCGCAGGTCGAGACGCTGCGAGTTGAACCAGTGGCCGACGACCTGCTGGCCGCTGCTGGACGTCACGGTGATACCGGCCTGGACGGCCTTCTTGTCCGTGATCGCCTTGTTGAAGTTGATCGAGACCGGCATGCCGACGCCGACCGTGGAGCCGTCCTCGGGGGTGAAGTTCCCGATGAAGCTGTTGGCGGGCGAGACGGTGGTGAAGGAGGAGTTCTCGTGCGCCTCGCGGCCCTTGGAGTCCTTCGCCGTCGCGCTGATCTTGTACGTGGTCGAGCGCTCCAGCTGGACGTCCGGCTTCCAGCTCTTGCCGTCGGCGGAGAGCGTGCCCTTGACGGCGTCTCCGGCCGCGGTGGTCATGGTGACCGTGGAGAGCGTGCCCTTGGCGACGGTGACCTTGGCGTCGTTGTTGATGCTCGCGTTGGTCGCGCCGTTCTTCGGCGAGATCGCTATCTGGGCTTCCGAGGCGTCCTGGGCCGCCGCCTTGTCGACCTCGGCAGCCTGCGACTTCTTCGAGCCCTCGGCACTGCTGTCCCCGCTGTCGTTGCAGGCGGTGAGCACCAGTACGCCGCCGAGCAGTGCGGACGCGGCCATCAGGCCCCTGCGCCGCTTGCTGTCCGTCATCACAAGCTTCTCCATCGTTGCCGAATCCCCAAAAAACCCCGAGCACAACCGCCGTCGAACGGCGAAACCCGTCAATGGTCCTAGAACCCATGGAAAGGGTCCTCCGTTCCACATCCACGAAAGATGTGGGGAACAACACTCAACGACGCGTCCGCGGCTGCGGCGGTTCCCTACTCCGATCACGTAGGGGCCGCCGGTGAACGGCACGGCCCCGGACCGCGTACGAAACGGTCCGGGGCCGTGCCGTTCACCAGCTGCCGGTCCCGCCGCTCGCGGCGACGTGACCGTCGTCGTCCTCACCCATTGTGCGGTACGTCGCCACCGCTCCCGGCGTCGTCGTCCTCGTCCTCGTCCTCCTCGCCGTCCTCGTCGTCGAGGTCCCAGGAGTCCGGGTCGTCGGGGTCGTAGTCGACGGTCTCGCTGCTCCAGGAGGCCTGCGCGAGCTCGACCCCGGGCACCTCGCCGACCAGGTCGAACGGATCGATGAGGGAGGCCAGCGCCTCCGCGCCGTCCTCCCGTACGGCGCTCTCGGCGCGCGTGCGTTCCTCGGCGGACTCGCCGCCGGGTTCCCCGTACTCGGCGGCGATCGATTCGAGGGCGGTGCCGCTGAGGGCGGCGGGGTCCGTGATCTCCAGCACCATGTCCACCCGAAGCCGAACAAAGCGTGATGTCTCAGAAGTGCTCATGAGCCGGAGCGTAAGCCGCGCGCACCCCCGGCCCTCCCGCGACCCGCTGCTTTCACCGGAGGGGCGCTAGCATCGGCGCTCATGACTAACTCACGGCCGTGACAAGGGGATCCATTCCGTGGTCATCGCTCGCCGCCCGCTCCTGACCGCCACCGCCGCGGCCACGTTGCTGGCCGCCCTGTGGTTCGTCCCGTCGGCCAACGCGACGGACGAACCGGGCAGCCGGAGCGGACCGACCACCACCACCGTCGCCGCCGAGGACACCTCGGCCGGTCCGAGGCTGGCCGACACCGGGACGGGCATCGACACCACCCCGTATCTGATCGGCGGCGTGGCGTTCCTGGGCATCGGCGCGGCGTTCGTCACCCACTCGGCACGCCGCGCCGACGCGTAGGGCCCGGCCCCCGGCCCGCCGCGGAAGGACTCCTAGGCCAGCGGCCCCGTCACCGGCTCGACCGCCTCGACCAGCTTGCCCGCGCGTACGAACGCGTCCGCCGCGGCCAGGTCCGGCGCCAGGAAGCGGTCCGGTCCCGGACCCTGGACCCCTGCGGCGCGCAGCGCCTCGATGGCGGCCTGCGAGGCGGGGGCGGGGGTGAGGCCCCCGGCGGCGCGCAGTTCGATGGCGCGGGTCGCCGCGTACAGCTCGACGGCGATGATCCGGGCGAGGTTGTCGACGGCGGTACGGAGCTTGCGCGCCGCCGACCAGCCCATGGAGACGTGGTCCTCCTGCATCGCGGAGGACGGGATCGAGTCGGCCGAGGCGGGCACGGCGAGCCGCTTCATCTCGCTGACCAGGGCGGCCTGGGTGTACTGGGCGATCATCAGCCCCGAGTCCACCCCGGCGTCGTCGGCGAGGAACGGCGGCAGCCCGTGCGAGCGGTTCTTGTCCAGCAGCCGGTCGGTACGGCGCTCGGTGATGGAGCCGAGGTCGGCGGCGACGATCGCCAGGAAGTCGAGTACGTACGCGACGGGGGCGCCGTGGAAGTTGCCGTTGGACTCGACCCGGCCGTCGGGAAGGACGACGGGGTTGTCGACGGCGGAGGCCAGCTCGCGGGCCGCGACGGTCCCGGCGTGGTCGAGGGTGTCCCGGCCCGCGCCGTTGACCTGGGGGGCGCAGCGTACGGAGTAGGCGTCCTGCACCCGCGGCGCCTCGTCCTCCTGGAAGTGGCCGGTGAGGCCGGAGCCGGCGAGGACCCGCAGCATGTTGTCGGCGCTGACGCCCTGGCCCGGGTGCGGGCGGATGGCGTGCAGTTCCGGGGCGAGCACCTTGTCCGTGCCGAGCAGCGCTTCCAGGGAGAGGGCGGCGGTGATGTCGGCGGAGGTGTAGAGGCTCTTCAGGTCGGCCAGGGCCATGACGAGCATGCCGAGCATGCCGTCGGTGCCGTTGAGGAGGGCAAGGCCCTCCTTCTCGCGCAGCTCGACGGGGGTGATCCCGTGGGCGGCGAGCAGTTCACCGGCGGGGCGCACGGTGCCGTCGGGCCCCTCCGCGTCGCCCTCGCCCATCAGCGTCAGGGCGCAGTGCGAGAGCGGGGCCAGGTCGCCGGAGCAGCCGAGCGAGCCGTACTCGTGGACCACGGGCGTGATGCCCGCGTTGAGGACGTCGGCCATGGTCTGCGCGACCTCGGGGCGTACGCCGGTGTGCCCGGAGGCGACCGTCTTCAGCCGCAGGAACATCAGCGCGCGGACGACCTCGCGCTCCACGCGCGGGCCCATGCCGGCGGCGTGCGAGCGGACGATGTTGCGCTGGAGCTGGGCGCGGAGGTCCTGGCCGATGTGCCGGCTGGCCAGCGCCCCGAATCCGGTGGACACGCCGTACACCGGCTCCGGCTTGGCGGCGAGCGCGTCCACGATCTCGCGGGCGGCGGCGAGCGCGTCGACGGCGGCTGCGGAGAGCTCGACGCGGGCGTTGCCGCGGGCCACGGCGATGACGTCCTGAGCGGTGGTGCCGGACGCCCCCACCACGACTGTATGCATATCCATATTCAGAAGCGTACGGACTGAATCCCTTCATGTCACTAGTGGTCGTGCGGTTGACCCCTTACCGGTTCACGCGCCCCTCAGGGCCGGCTGCCGCGCAGGTGGCGGCGGTCGTGCGGGGACCTCGGCGGCGAGTCGGCCAGCCGGATCACCTCGCCGTCGCGCCCCGCCACCACCGGTTTGACCGAGCGGGCCGCCTTCGCCCGGTACTGGGCCGCGTCCGCCAGCCGGAACAGCCGCCGCGCCGAGACCACCGGGCCGATCGGATCGCCGGTCGACGCGATCCCGCACGCCACTCCGTCGCCCAGCTCCAACTCGGCCGCCCGCTCGCAGAGTTCGGTGGCCACCCGGACCACGTCGTCCGCCTCCGGGCCCACCGTGAGCAGACAGAACTCGTCGCCGCCGAGCCGGGCCGCGAGCGCACCGGGCAGCATGGCGCCGCAGCGGGAGAGCACCGAGCCGAAACGTTCCAGCAGGCGGTCGCCGACCGCGTGGCCGTGGGTGTCGTTGACCTGCTTCAGCCCGTTGAGGTCGCAGACGACGAGGCTGACCACCGCCCCGTCCGCCCGGTGCCGCTCCACCGCCTCGTCGAGCCGCACATCGACGGCGCGGCGGTTGGCCAGGCCGGTGAGCGGGTCGGTGAAGGCGAGCTTGCGGACCTCTTCGAGCCGTTCGGCCTGGGAGATCCCCGCGGCGACGACCGCGGCCAGCACGGTCGCGAAGTCCGCGTCCGCCCGGCCGAACACCGGCGCCCCCACCGGGCGGGCCACGTACAGCTCGCCCCAGGCCCGCCCGTGCAGCACGATCGGCGCGATCACGCAGCAGCCGCGCCCGCGCCGGCGCAGGGCGGCCACCCGCTCCCGGCCGTAGCCGCTCCCGTACTCCCGCACCCCGGCGTCCATGTCCGCGTCCACCGTGCCGTCGGCGGTCTCGACCCAGGCGTCCGGTTCACCGCCCCCGGCCCACCGTTCGTGCAGGAACTCGGTGATCTCCGGGAACTGGTGCACCGGATACGTCTCCGCCTCGGGGAACTCCTCCTCCCCCTCGGCCCGTTGACCCGCGTTCACCAGCACGCGCAGCCGACCTCGCCCGCGCTCCCACACGGAGAGCGCGGCGAAGCTGCCGCCCAGCGCCTCGCACGCCCCCAGCGCAGCCGCTCTCCACGACCCCCGCGGGGTGTGTGCCGCCGCCATCGCCTGCGCAAGCGAAACCACGGCCCGCAGCCGTGCATCATCACCACCCATCGCTACAGCTTATGTAGATTTGTGGTGATTTGATCAGTTTGGGGCGCCAGTTGCTTCCACTGCGTGTCTATTCAATTACCTGCCGTCACGCTGCGTCACTCGCCGGGCCAGTTCGGCTTCCGCTTCTCGTTGAACGCGGCCACGCCCTCGGTCCGGTCACCGGAGAAGGCCACCGACCGCCAGGCGGCGTCCTCGACTTCGAGTCCGGCCCGGAGATCGAGGCCGTGGCCCAGCCGCAGCGCCCGCTTGGCGGCCCGCAGCCCCACCGGGGAGTTGGCGGCGATCCGGCCGGCGAGCGCCAGCGCGGCCGTCCGGTCCCGTCCGGCCTCCACCAGCTCGTCGACCAGTCCGAGTCCGAGCGCCTCGGCCGCCTCCACCCGCCGGGCCGAGAAGACCAGCTCGGCGGCGCGCGCGGCGCCGATCCGCCGCGGCAGCAACTGCGTGCCGCCACCGCCCGGGATCACCCCGACCGACACCTCGGGCAGGCCGACCACGGCGGTGCGGTCGGCGACGATCAGATCGCAGGACAGCGCCAGCTCGAACCCGCCGCCGAGCGCGAAGCCGTGCACGGCGGCGATCGTCGGCATCGGCAGTTCCAGCACACCGGTGTACGCGGCGCGGGCGGTCGGGCGCTGGCGCAGCAGTTCGGCGTCGGTGAAGGAGTTCCGCTCCTTCAGGTCGGCACCCACACAGAAGGCCCGCTCGTGGCTGGAGGTGAGGACGGTGACCCGTACGCCGGGGTCGGCGGCGAGCGCGGCGCAGGCGGCGGCGATCGAACGGGCCATGTCGGTGGAGACGGCGTTCATCGCCCTGGGCCGGTCGAGCACCAGCTCGGCGACGTGCTCCTGGCGCTCGTGGACCCGTACGGCGACGAATTCCCCGAACCGCTGCTCGGACGTGACGGTCATGACTGCACCCCTCCGGTTAACGATCGTTACCGGAGGGATCCTATGGCGCGGCCCGGACAGTGGTCGGGGGGCGGCCCTCACGGACCGAAAGGCACGGCCCGTGAGCCGGGTCAGGCAGCCGGGTCAGGAGGTGCCGCGGCGGGCCAGCAGCCAGGGCTCCACCACGCCGAGCCCGCGCACCGGGCGCTGCCACATCGGCTGGAGCCCGTAGCGGTACTTGGGTGCCGCGACCGGCTCCATGCCTTCCTGGCGCTCCTTCTCCGCCACCGCGGCCTCCTCGGCCGCCTGTGCCTCGGAGGCGGGGGCTTCGCCGGTACGGGTCAGCTCCTCCGCGAAGGCTCCGTCCACCAGCACGGCGTCCTTCGGCGCTATCGACGTGAGCCGGCTGGCGAGGTTCACCGTGGTGCCGAAGACATCGCCCATCCGGGTGGTGACCGTGCCGAACGCGATGCCCACGCGCAGCGCCGGCATGATCTCGTCCTGGGTCATCGCCTCGATCAGGCGCAGCGCGATCTCGGCCGCGGTGCCCGCGTCGTCGGCGGCGAAGAGGACCTCGTCGCCGAGGGTCTTGATGAGGCGGCCGCCGTGGGCGGCCACCAGGTCGGCCGAGGTGGTCTCGAAGGCCTCGACCAGCTCGCCGAGCTCCTCCTCCTCCAGCCGGCGGGTCAGCCGGGTGAACCCGACGAGGTCGGCGAAGCCGACGGCCAGCCGGCGGTCGACCATCTCCTCGTCGTCGGCGGCCTGCACGACCCGTCCGGTGGCGGCGGCCAGCTGGCGCCGCCACACGTAGACCAGGAACTCCTGGAGCTCCGGAAGCAGCAGCTCGACCAGCGGGTAGGTGACCTCGGTACGGGTCATTCCGGGCTCGGGCGGCTCGGTCAGCCCCTCCAGGAACGAATCGATCTGCCACTCCGCCAGCCGGGCGGTGGTCTGCCCGGTGGACCGGGCCACCTGGATCGCCATCGGCTCGCTGAGCAGCCCCGCCTCGACGAGACCGGCGAGCCGGCGCAGCGCCAGCACATCGGCCTCGGTGAGTGCCTTGGCCTGCCCGATGTCGGCGAAGCCCATGGCCCGCCAGAACCTGGATGCCAGATCCATCGAGACACCGGCGGTACGGGCGGCCTGGAACGGCGTGTAGCGACGGTCGGCGCCCAGGATCAGCTGTTCCAGCCGGATCGCGAGGGGGTCGTCGGTCGGTTCCGCCGTATGGTCGACTTCGTGATGCGGTGTCGCGTGGACCGAGGGTTCCGACGGGGGCTGTGTGCCCGCACCGGAGGTCGTGTCGTCGACGGTCACCAGCCGCCTCCTGCCCGTTCCCTGCGCACTGCCCTGCCGATCTGTCGGTGGATCGCCTCAACGATACGGCAGGTGTGCCGCAGCTCACGCCCCTAGGGCGTCCCGGAATGTTCCTGGGTGAGCCAGGGGGCGTGGGTGGATTCGGCCCGTGGATGGTTTCCAGGAGGGCACGGATTCACCCCTCGGCACAGCCCGGAACGCAAGGAGGGTGAGCCAGGGGGGCGTGGATGGTTTCGGCCCGTGGGTGGTTTCCAGGGCGTCCGGGAATGTTCCTGGGTGAGCCAGGGGGCGTGGGTGGTTTCGGCCCGTGGGTGGTTTCCAGGGCGTCCCGGAATGTTCCTGGGTGAGCCGGGGGGCGTGGGTGGATTCGGCCGGTGGGTGGTTTCCAGGAGGGCACGGATTCACCCCTCGGCACAGCCCGGAACGCAAGGAGGGTGAGCCAGGGGGGCGTGGATGGTTTCGGCCGGTGGGTGGTTTCCAGGGCGTCCCGGAATGTTCCTGGGTGAGCCAGGGGGCGTGGGTGGTTTCGGCCCGTGGGTGGTTTCCAGGGCGTCCCGGAATGTTCCTGGGTGAGCCAGGGGGCGTGGGTGGTTTCGGCCCGTGGGTGGTTTCCAGGAGGGCACGGATTCACCCCTCGGCACAGCCCGGAACGCAAGGAGGGTGAGCCAGGGGGCGTGGGTGGCTTCGGCCGGTGGGTGGTTTCCAGGGCGTCCGGGAATGTTCCTGGGTGAGCCGGGGGGCGTGGGTGGTTTCGGCCGGTGGGTGGTTTCCAGGAGGGCACGGATTCACCCCTCGGCACAGCCCGGAACGCAAGGAGGGTGAGCCAGGGGGCGTGGGTGGTTTCCAGGAGGGCATGGATTCGACCCTCGACGCGGCCCGGAACGCGAGGGGGTGAGCCGGGG
>NZ_JBCEWQ010000185.1:0-15931 GCF_038448545.1 Streptomyces sp. CLV115 | reverse complement strand
GCTGGGTGCGGGCGCGGCGGATGAGGCTGCGGGGGCCTTCGCCCTACGAGGCGCGGGGGCGCGACGGGCGCGCTTCGCCTCGGGCTGCGCGGCGCGCTCGGCCTGGATGCGGGCGAGGAGGGTGGCGGCTGGTTCGTCGGTGGGGTCCTGGGGGACGAGGGCGCCATTGAAGGAATGGCGCAGGAGAGCATCCCGCAGCGACGCCGCACGCAAGTCCTGCCTGCTCAATTGACTGCCGACATGTGCGGTCGCATCGATCTTGGCGGTAACTTCAGCCACCAGGCGCTTCTGTTCTTCGATGGGTGGAACTGGCATCTGGAAATTGGCGATGACAGCCTGGTCGATCTTTGGCATGGAGCCTGCCAGCCCCTTCGCCTTGCTCTTGAAGTAGTTCCGCGCCACCCTGCTTCGTAGAACCATCGTCGCGAATTCGGGGTCCAGACGGGAGCCGGTGCGCACCCTGATCAACAAGTCCGGGTAAATGGCCCAGTTCTTTGGTCCGTTAAAAATTGCCGCCGTGCCAACCAACTCGGGCGTATTGGACCGCTGGATCAGAATATCACCCGGTTCCAGCCAAAGCCCCTTGACTCTTGAAGGATCCGCTGACGTGATCTTCGTGTTCTCATCCCGGAAATCGTTCAACGTAACCGCGGTGAGATTGAGCGTGCGCACTCCGTCGGTGTCCGCAGTCACCCGGGCCGAGTGCCCATTACGCAGAGGCTCACGCAAAAGGCCTTCGAGAGGCTCAACGGGGGATCCGCTGCCGTCGCTCAGCATGGCACTGACCACTGAATCAGCAAGGAGTGAAAAACGCCGGGTGGAGCCCTTGAGGAGTCGGACCGCCGCATCCAGGCGAGAGATGTGACCTTCGAGGGCTTCTACGATGCGACGCTGCTCCGCGGCGGGTGGAACTGGCAGCCGTAGCGAAGCCAAGTAATCGCGTGGAACGCGCCTCAACCCAACAGCTCCGGACATGCTTCGCTCTGCGTCACGCCGGATCGAGCTCTGCAGCAGAAAATGAGCAATATATGATGCGGAAACTCCTCGCCGAGGCCGCAATACGTGAAACTCCGTACTGCCTACACCCAAGCCATTTCTCAACCCGCGTGCTACTGCGATTTTCCCATTCTCCATGCACGGCGTAACCTTGGCGAAGAGGACATCGCCTTCCTGGAATCGGGTGAGAGACTTATTTTTCGCATCTCCGTAGAACTTTGATTGATCTGGAGATAGGCAACCCGTTCCGGCTTCCACGGAAGCCATCGGAACGTAAGAGATCTCAGTGTTATCGTCAGGCGACGATTCAGGGCGCCTGGGATTTACTTGGCATAGATCTTCGATAGAGGCCCACGCCCACCCCGCCGGAAGTTCCTTCTCGCTCAAGCCAGTTCCCGATTCAGCTCAGTCAACAGATCCAGCGCCGGCTCTTTCCCGCCGAACGCCATCATGAAGCCGCGCCCCTTGCCGCGCTCCGTGAACGGCTCGTGGGCAAGTTCCGCCGGCTCTATGCCGACATCGCTGGCGACGACGTCCCGGATCTTCTCCAGCCACCACAGCTGCTCGTCCGTGAATGCGACGCCCGCCTGTCGCTGCCGCAGCAGCCAACCCTCGAAACGCTCCTCGACCACCGTACGGTACGGGCGGAGCTCACTGTCCGCGCCCAGCTCGTAACGGATCAGGCTGATCAGATCAGGGATGCCCGCCTCGCGCCCCGGGCGGGCCACCGCCTGACTCAGGTCCTCGTGGAAGCCCCAGAGCACCCTGGGCGTCCAGGCCCGCCTGGAGGCCCGGATCGTCGCCGCGAGTTCCTTAAGGGCGTCCCGGGCCTCGGCCGGGGAGACCGGGTTCCCGCTGCCCAGGGCGAGCCGGATCGCCGCGTTGCGGTCGCGCTGTTCCTTCAGTAGGTCGCCCCACTCGTCCAGGTTCTCGCGGGCGCGCTTCTCGCGCGGGACCTCTTCGACCTCCGTCACGGTGACGGCCGTCGTCTCGTCGTACGTCAGGTCCTTGTCCCGGCGGATCTCCAGGATCTGGCGGCGCAGCTCCGGGTTGCCGGTGAGAACGGCCACGGCGTCCTCCACCAGCCTGCGGGCCGCTCCCGCACCACCCTGCCGCCTCGCCGTGTCCTGCGCGTCGACGTCCACCGCGTCGACGATCCCGCGGGCGATCTCGGAGAGGGTCGTGCCACCCGCCGTGTTGGCCAGGAGGTCCCGCTCCTCCGGCTTGAGCTGCTGACTCAGCCGCGACAGGCGCCGCTGGAGGATCTCCGCCTCCTCCGCGCTGATCGACTTCGACCCTGTCTTGTCGAGCAGCTTGGCGAGCGAGACCTGCTTGCCCGTCGCCGGGATCATGGGCCGCGCGTCCACCAGCGGGGAGGTGGTGACGCCCGCCGCGTCGATCAGGACGAAGCGGTCCTTCGTGACGTCGTCGTCGGCGTCCGGGGTGACCTCGCGCAGCTCGGTGGCATCGATGGTGCGTGCCCCGCGTCCCTTCATCTGCTCGAAGAGAACCGCGCTGCGTACCGACCGCAGGAAGATCACACACTCCAGAGCCCGTACGTCCGTACCCGTGGCGATCATGTCGACCGTCACGGCCACCCGCATCCGGGGCGAGTTACGGAGATCGTTGATCAGGTCGTCGGGGTTGTCGCCGTTCTGACGACTCTTGTACGTGATCTTCTTTGCGAAGTCGTCACCGCGCCCGAAGACCTCCTTGACCTGCTTGAGCACGTCCTCGGCATGGTCTTCGCCGACCGCGAAAACGAGGGTCTTGGGGAGGTCCTTGCGGCCGGGGAACCAGCGCTGCCAGTTGTTCTTGTAAATCGTGAGCACGGCTCGGATCTCATCGATGTTGATCACCGAGCGGCCGATCTGGCCGGTGGTGTAGGTGAGGTCGTCGTCAAGTTCCACGTACCGCTGGGCCCTGGTCTTGCGGTCCTTGATCCGGACCGTCGTCCCTGCCTCGATCCTCGCGCCACCCTGCTCGCGCAGGTCGGTCGTGATGCGGACAACGTCGAAGTCGACGTTGACGCCGTCGGCGACGGCCTGCTCGTAGGTGTACTCGGAGACCGTGTTCTGGTCGAAGAAGCCCCGGGTCTGCGCAGTCGGAGTCGCGGTGAGGCCGACGAGGTGGGCGTCGAAGTAGTCCAGGACGCCCCGCCACAGTCCGTAGATGGAACGGTGGCACTCGTCCACGACGATCAGGTCGAAGGACTCCGGAGGCACGTCCGGCTGGTACTCGACCTCGATGGGGCGGTCGGTGGCGTAGTTCATCTCGGGGTCGTCCCCCGCACTGTCGGCGGAAGCCGTGCCCGTCTGCTGCTGTCCGGCGTCCGTCGCGTCGTCGCGGGCGTCGTCGTCCGTCAGCTGCTCGCCCTTGAGCAGGGCGTACATCTTCTGGATCGTGCAGATCACGACGGACGAGGTGTCCTGGAGTCCGGCCGCGCCCAACCGGTCGACGTTGTAGAGGTCGGCGAACTTCCTGCCGTCATCAGGGGTGGTGTAGTTGCGGAACTCCGACAACGCCTGACGGCCGAGGTTGTTGCGGTCGACGAGGAAGAGGACACGGCGGGCACCCGTGTGGCGCAGCAGTCGGTACGTTTCGGTGACGGCCGTGAAGGTCTTGCCCGCGCCGGTCGCCATGTGGATCAGAGCGCGGGGCCTGTCCTGGGCGAGGGACTGCTCCAGGCCGCTGATCGCATCGATCTGCGCGAGGCGCAGACCGTACGGCTCCAGTTTCGGCATGCGCCGCAGACCGGCCCGGAAGGTCGGGGCCCGGCGGTCCTCCGCGCGCTCCATCCAAGCGGCGACGGTCTCGGGACGGTGGAAGGAGAACACCTCGCGGGACCGGGGCTCGGGGTCCAGGCGATTGACGAAGTAGGTCTCGGTTCCGGTGGTGGCGTAGCGGAAGGCGAAGGGCTCGGACTCCCGCCAGACAGCCAGGCTGTGCTCCTTCAGCACGCCCTTGGCATAGCGCTCGTTCTGGGAGAGGGCGCTGGAGAGGTGGTCCCCCTCGCGCTTGGCCTCGATGACGCCGACGATCCGGCCATCGACATACAACACGTAGTCCGCGCGTCCGGTCGCGAGGGTGAACTCCCGTACCGCGACACCCTGTCCGGCGAGCGGGTTCAGGTCGGCACAGTCCTGGACGAGCCAGCCGGCCTCGGCGAGCATGACGTCGATCTTCTGCCGGGCCTGGACCTCGTTCAGAGGGGCCGGGCGCTGGGCACGGTGCACGATGGCGTCACGGGCGGCGGCGTTCACCCGACGCGGCTGCTTGCGGTCGGTCTCGTACTGAGCCTGCTGCGCGGATCGCAGGCTGACGATCTCGGTCTCCATGTCCACGAGCCGGGCGGCCAACGCTGCCTTGGCCTGCTGAGCACTGACCATCAGGGCTTCGGCCTCGGCGCGGGCCCGGCTCTCGGCCGCGAGGCGGTCGGTGGACTCGCTCAGCTTGACCCGGGACTGGGCCAGTGCGTCGCGCTGCCCGTCGAGTGCCCGGCGCAGTTCGGCGACCTCCGCCGGGTCCGTGAGTACGGGCATGGCAGGCGGAACAAAGGCCGTGACTGTGCGCTTACCGGTCAGGGCGCGGTGGTAGAAGACTCCGAGCTCGTAGCAGAAACGGACGGCCTCAAGGGCGCGGGTGGTGTCGAAGACGTGGGCGTGCGCGGCCTCGTTGCGGTCGCGGCGGAGCCGGTCGAAGGCGTCGTGCACGGCGGGGGTGAGGGCGCCGATGTCGGTGAGGGCCCGCAGCCGGTCGATCTGGCGGGTGCCCGCGACACGGATGCCCGTACGCGTGACGAGATCCTCGGCCAGCACCTCACCGAACTGGCCCGCCTGGACCTGGGCGGCGTTCGGATTGCTGAAGACGTTGAGTTCGGCCTGGGCGCCGTACAGGGCGAGGAGCGGCTGATGCTGATACAACACCCCAAAGTTCGGTGATGCCTTGGCCAGGTCCCGAAGCCGGTCGTCCACGCTGTTCCCACCCCACCGGTACATATCGTCAAGATGATCGAGTCTACGAGGCGCAGGGTGGTCGGGCCTTGTGTTTTGCCAGGTTCTTCATACCGGCGGGGCCGGTATGACGGCGGACTTCACTTCGGTCCCGGCGGCTCGGATCAGCTCCGCGAAGGCCGGACGACGAACGGCTCCCCGCAGCCGGGCCGATGCCCTTGACATGCGGGAGCGGGGTGCCCGTTCCCGCCGGCTGCGTGCCGGTGGGTGAGCACCCCGCCCGTGGATGTTCCGGGTTCAGCGCTTGGTGCTGGTGTTGAAGAGCGAGCGCGACCAGAAGTAGCCGACCAGGGTGATGCCGGCGCACCAGGCGAGGGAGATCCAGCCGCTGTTGCCGATCGCCGAGCCGGTGAGCAGGCCGCGCAGGGTCTCGGTCATCGGCGTGAACGGCTGGTACTCGGCGAACCAGCGCAGGCCGGGCGCCATCGAACCGGCCGGCACGAACGCCGAGCCGAGGAACGGCAGGAACTGGATGAGCAGCGGCTTGTTGCTCGCGGACTCGACCGTCTTGGAGATCAGGCCGAGCGCCGCCGACAGCCAGGCCACGGCGAAGGCGATGGCCGCGATCAGCCCGGCCGCGGCCAGCCACTCCAGCGGGTTCGCGTCGGGGCGGAAGCCGAGCGCGAGGGCCACGCCCACCACCAGGACCAGGCTCACCACCGTGGTGATGACGGAGCCGATGACATGGCCCGTCATGAACGACGAGCGTGTGATGTTCATGGTGCGGAAGCGGTTGATGATGCCCTCGGTCATGTCCTGGCAGACCGCGATCGAGGTCGACATGGCCCCGGCGGCCACGCCCATGATGATGACGCCGGGCGTCAGATACTCCAGATACGCGTCCCGGCCGCCGGAGCCCGGCAGACCGGCACCGATCGAGTCCCCGAAGGCGTACACGAAGAGCAGCAGCATCAGGATGGGCATCATGGCCGGGCCGAGCGAGACGGCCGGGTAGCGCAGCGCGTGCTTGATGTTGCGCCGCAGCATCGTCATCGAGTCGTGCACGGCGTACGTGAGGGTGCTCATCGCAGGGTCTCCTTGACGTGGAGCGGAGTGGCGTCGGTGCCGTCGCCGGTCAGGGCGAGGAACACGTCGTCGAGGTCGGGGGTGTGCACGGAGAAGTCGGCGGCCCGCACTCCGGCCGCGTCCAGCTGGTCGAACAGGGCGCGCAGCGCCTCCATGCCGGCGTCGCTCGCCACCCGCAGGGAGAGGTTCTCGTCGTCGCGGGCGGCGCCGGGGAAGGCGGCGGCCGCGCGCTCGAACTCGTCCGGGTCGGTGAACCGCAGCCGCACATGGCTGCCGGGGATCTGCGCCTTGAGCTCGTCGGCGGTGCCCTCGGCGACGATCCGGCCGCCGTCGAGGACCGCGATCCGGTCCGCCAACTGGTCGGCCTCCTCCAGGTACTGCGTGGTGAGGAAGACGGTGACGCCGCCCTCGACCAGCGTGCGCACCGTGTCCCACATCGTGCGGCGGCTGCGCGGGTCGAGCCCGGTCGTCGGCTCGTCCAGGAAGATCACCTTCGGGTCGCCGACCAGCGTCATCGCGAGGTCGAGACGGCGCCGCATGCCGCCGGAGAAGGTAGCGGCACGGTTCTTGGCGACGTCCGCGATGCCGAACCGCTCCAGCAACTCCTCGGCCCGCCTGCGCCCTTCGCGCTTGCCGAGGCGCAGCAGGTCGGCCATGAGAAGCAGGTTCTCCTCGGCGGTGAGCAGATCGTCGAGTGCGGCGAACTGTCCGGTGACGCCGATCGCGGCGCGCACCCCGTCCGGCGCGGTGGCGACGTCATGGCCCGCGACCTGGGCCCGCCCGCCGTCGGCGGCGATGAGTGTGGACAGGATCTGCACGGTGGTGGTCTTGCCGGCGCCGTTCGGCCCGAGCAGGGCGAACACGGTACCGGAGGGGATCCGCAGATCGATGCCGTCGAGGACGGTCTTGTCGCCGTACGACTTGCGCAGATCGGCGGTGGAGACGGCGAGGGCGGGCTGCTGCGCGCCGTCGTTCCTTGGTGTGGGCATGACAGAATTAGGCATGGGGTCCTCCCCCTGGAAGGCGTGCTGAGCGGTGAAGTGGAGTGATCTGCCGACTGCTTGAGCGGGTCAGGCCTTGGCGCGGACGATGTCGATGTTGCCCCAGTTGGTCCGAGCGCGGACCTTGACGGAGTCCTCGGCCCGCTCGGGGGCCCCGGACGCGGCGAGCGAGTTGCGCACCTGCCCCCGGTTGGAGCTGACGTCGAGCCAGGCGGCGGCGCCCTCGCGGATGCCGATCTCGATGGAGCCGTTGGAGGTCTCCAGCTGGACTTCGCCACGGGCGACGTCGGCGACGCGCAGGAGTCCGTTGGTCGCGGTGCCGGTGACCGATGCCTCGGCACGCGCGATGTCGATGCTGCCGTTGGCGCCGCCCACCCGCAGTTCGCCGGTCACGGTGCCGACGGCCGTGGTGCCGTTCGCGTTCTTCAGGACGGCGGGTCCGTCCACGAAGCCGACGCGCACATTGCCGGTGCTGGTGGTGACCTCGGCCCGGCCCTCGACCCGGTCCACGACGATCGAGCCGTGCGACGTGGCGAGCGTCAGCGGACCGGTGGTGTCGAGGCGCACGTCCCCCGCGGAGGTCTTCACCCTCACCTCGCCGAGCCGGCCCTCGCCCTGCACCTGGGCCAGGGCGCCGGTCACCTCCACCTGCGAGCCCGCGGGCAGTTCGACCGTCACGTCGACGACGCCGGAGGGTCCGATGAGGCGGCGCCCCTTGGGCGTCCTGACGGTCAGCAGACCGCCCGCACAGGTGGCCTCGGTCTGCTCGGCCGCCCGCACGTCCTGGTCCTTCTTCGGGTCGCGGGGCCGTGCCTCGACGACGGTTTCGGGCCGGTCGGTGGCGACGAACCGGATGGATCCGGCCTCCACGTTGGCGGTCACGGAGATCGGCTGGGGTGTGTGGAAAGAAGGCATGGCTGTCCCGTCCTTTTGGGTATCAGGGTGAAATTCCGGGTGAATTCAGGCAGGTCCGGGTGCGCGCTCAGCGCACCCAGCCCGTGAAGCTCTGTCCGTGACTGCGGGCGGTGCGGGTCTTCTCCGTCGTACGCGGCCGGTCTCCGCCGTCGACCGCGGCCGACACGGCTCGCACCAGCCACGCGTTGACCGAAAGGCCCTCGCGGTTCGCGGCCTCCTCGGCGCGCGCCTTGAGGTGGGCGGGCAACCGCAGATTGACGCGGGCGGTGCCGCCCTCGTCACTGTCGGCGGGCGCCGGGGCCGGGGCCGGGGTCCTGAGCGGCTCGATGGGCGCGCTCCGCTCCTCGGGCACCTCCTCGCCCGCCGGCTTCGTCACCACGAAGTCGGGGTCGAGCCCGCGCAGCCGTACGTCGACCGAGCCGGGGGCGAGTTCACGGGTGACCTCGTCCATCGCGGCGGAGAGCACATTGAGCATCGTCAGGCGGGTTGCCGACTCCAGCGGAGCGGTGAGCCGCTCGGCCAGCTCGCGGGCTTCTTCGCCGCCGGCTTCGGCGGCCACCGCGAGTTCGCGGCGGAGGTTGTCGACATACGGCGTGAGGTCCATGACGCCATAGTGGCACCACGATGGCACCACTCGCAACCCCGTAGGCGGAATACCTGGCGGTCCACCCTTCACCCAGCGGCTCTGACCTGCAAAAACGCGACAGAATTCGCATTGCATCAATGTGGCGCCACCCAAGGATCCGGCCCCTCTGGCGCCTCTAGTGATGCCATGTGGCGCCATGCGGTGCCACGTGGCGCCATGTGGCGCCATGCAGTGCCACGTGGCGCCATGTGGCACCGCCATGGCTCGGGGGACGACGCCGAGTCGGCGCCCCGGCCCGCCCGCGAGTCGGGCCCCGCCCGACTGCTGGGCGGGGCCTGGCCGGCAGCCGTCCCGGACGCCGGCCGGCACCGTGACGCCTCGGGGAACACGCGCACGCGGTACGTGCCCGGGGCCCGGAAGGGCGGGGACCGCCGCGAGCGGCCCTCAGTGCGGCTTCACGTACTCCACCTTCACCACGCCCGGCACACCGGGCAGCTTCTTCCGGCCGGTCAGCAGTGCGTCCGCCGAGGTGTCGCCCAGGAGGTACCTGCGGAAGAACGCGACGGTGTAGCCCGTGGCGATCCGGCGCTGGGTCGCCTCGTCGAGCCCCCGGTGCTGCTGGTTCCGGCCGTCCTGTGAGACACACCGTCCGGGCCGCTCGCCGGGGATCGCGTCGTCCACCGCCGCGACCTGGCCACTACCGGGCGACCACTGCGTGTTGAAGTAGTTGTGGTTGCCGCCGGTGAGGGTGATGCCGTGCAGCGGCGCCTTGTTCGTCTTCCTGTTCCACCTCACGTACTCACCGGTGTTGACCTGGTCGCACGTGCCCCACAGCACCGCCAGCGGAACCTTGGTGACCGGCTCGTTCTCCCAGGTGGCGGTGGGTGCGAGCCCCAGCGCCGCCCTGACCTTCACCCCGGCCGGCCAGTCGCCGTGCCGCTTGTCGGAGACCTGTTGCATCACACCTCCGCCGCCCATGGAGTGTCCGAGAGTCCCGACGCGCCCCAGGTCCAGGTGCCCGGCGAAGGCGGCGCCGACGGCCCGGCCGGTCCTCGGGTCCTTGAGCTTGCCCCTCAACGGTCCTTTGCCCACATCGAGTTGACGCCACAGGTCCAGGTGTTTGTTGATGAGTGCGGCACGTGCCTGGTACACCGAATCCGCCTGGCCGCCACTGGTCGCGTTGATCCCGTCGGCTCCCACGGAAACCACCACGAAGCCCTGCCGGGCCAGGCTCCGGGCCAGATAGTCGTAGCCGGAGCTGCTCGGCAGCGGGGAGACACCGGCCTTGCACGGCCAGGCCCAGAGCCGGTCGCTCATCTTCTCGATGATCTCCGTCTGCCTGGCCACCCCGGCCTCGTCCCCCGCCTTCTCGGCCAGCGCCAGCGCCTTCTGCGCCTTCGTCAGCCCGCGCTGCGCGGCACGGTCCGCGCAAGTGGCCCACTGCCCGTGCTGCATGACGATCAGCGGATGCCTGCCCCGCGTCGGCCCCTTGCCATCCGGCCCCTCGGGATAGCGCACCACCGCGGCGAGCTCGCTCTTCCCCTCGTACGGCGCACCGGGCACGAAGGCCAGGTCCCCCAGGTCGTAGCTCACCCGCCCCACCGACACCGTGGCCGAGGCCCCGGCCGTACCGGGCCCCGGCGTGGCCGGGGTTCCACCCCCCACCGCCAGGGCGGGCACCGTCGCCGCACCCGCGACCACAACAGCACTGGCGACAAGAGCCGCCGTACGAACCCGGCCGCCGAAATCCCCGCCGCCTCGCTTGTCCACCGCCATGCGCGGTCCCGCCTCTCAGGTCGCTCCGGATGCTCATGACCGACCGCGACCGGGCTGCTGCGCACCACACGTCGGGGACGGACGCACCCCACACTGGCCCCCACTTGTCAGAAACCTGTGAGCCCGGCGCAGGGATGCCGCCCGCCACCGAAGTGGACGCGGTCGCGCTCCCCCGGAGCGGGAAGACGTACAGCTGGAGCGGGAAGACGTACAGCCCCTCGGCCCGCAGCCGCAGCCCGCCGGTATGCCGGCCCGTGCCGGAGCGCGCTCAGGGGGCGACCGCGGTCAGCGAGCGATGGTGCTTCGGGCTCTCGATCTCGTCGATCAGCGCCACCGCCAGGTCCGCGTAGGAGAAGGAGGTCGCACCATCGACGGCCGGCAGCACCCGGTTGTCTCCCGTCCGGTACCGGCCGGTCCGTGGGGCCTCGTCGTCCAGGATGACGGGCGGCGGGGCGATGACGAGCCAGTCGATGTCCGTCTCCGCGGCGCGCAGCACGTCGAGTTCCGCGGTGTGACCCAGTGAGAAGGCCCGTGCCTCCTCGGGGAAGCCGGGGGCGTCATGGACCACCACCCCGGGTGCGGTCTCCAGCGTGGATCCGATCCCGATGAGGACCAGCCGGCCGACCCCGGCCCCGGCCAAGCCGTCCAGCAGCGCGTGGGCCGCGCTGCTGTAGAACTCCGCCGACGGCATGTCGAGCCGCCCGGCCGCGCAGATCGCCGCATCGTGCCCCGCCGCGACCTCCGCGACGCTGTCCGCCCGGGTCACATCACCGGCGACCACGCTCACGCCTTCACCGGCCAGATCCCGGTACCTGTCCGTGTCCCGCACCACCGCGGTGACCCGGTGCCCGCGGGCCACCGCCTCGGCGACCGCGCGCCGTCCGGCCCGCCCGCCGGCTCCGAAGACGACGATCCTGCTGCCCATGGGGTTCCCCTCGCCAAGGCCCGCGGGTCCGCGGGCCGGTGAGGCGGACGCTAGCCCCGCACCCCATGGTTTCCGCAACGATAGTTACGTACGCTCACCGGGGTGAGCCAACCACTTGATCCCGAAATGTTCACCGGCTGCTCCCATGTCACCTCGCCGTTCCGGATCGGCGGCAAATGGACCCCGAAGATCATCAGGTATCTGGAGGGCGGCCCGCGGCGCTTCAGCGAACTGGCGGTCCCGCTGCGCGGCATCACGCCGAAGGTGCTGACCGGGACGCTCCGGTCGATGGAGCGGGACGGCCTCGTCACCCGTACCGTCCATGGCGGAATCCCCCCACGGGTGGACTACGAACTGAGCGCACTGGGCCGCACCCTGCTCGCCCCGATGGCCGCCTGCTGCGCGTGGGCGGCGGCGCATCTGCCGGAACTGAGCGACGCGAGGGACGCGCACGGGAGCCCCGATCCGGCGCCCGCCCTCGCCCGGACACACGAAACGGGGCCCGGTCGCAAGACCGGGCCCCCCTCGCTTTCCCCCAACGTCGAGGCTTCCTGATCCCCCCAGATCCCTCCCCGGAAGCACCCGACGCCAGATACGACTCGGTCGGGTGCCAAACGGTTGCACGCCTTGACGATCTCTTTGCCTTGGTGGCAAAGAGCCTTGTCAGCAGGCGTGCTCGGCGTACCGGGCGGCCACCTCCGCGAGGACTTCGGCGCCGTCCCGGGCCCAGAGGGCCTCGTTGAAGATCTCCACCTCGATCGGGCCGTCGAAGCCGGCGGCCTCGACCAGGGAGCGGAAGGCTCGGAAGTCCACCGCTCCGTCACCGAGTTGGCCCCGGCCGAGCAGAACGCCCGCCGGGAGCGGGGTGATCCAGTCGGCCAGCTGGAAGGAGTGGATCCGGCCGCCCGCACCGGCGCGGGCGATCTGCGCGGGCGCCTGGTCGTCCCACCAGATGTGGTACGTGTCGACGACCACGCCCACCTGGTCGGCCGGGAAGCGTTCCGCGATGTCCAGCGCCTGGGACAGCGTGGAGACCACGCAGCGGTCCGAGGCGAACATCGGGTGCAGCGGTTCGATGGCCAGGCGTACGCCGCGTTCGGCCGCGTACGGGGCCAGCTCCGCGAGCGCGTCGGCGATCCGCTCACGGGCGCCGCGCAGGTCCTTGCTGCCCTCGGGGAGACCGCCGGAGACCAGGACCAGGGTGTCGGTGGACAGTCCCGCCGCCTCGTCGACCGCGGCGCGGTTGTCGTTGAGGGCACGGGCCCGTTCCGCCGGGTCCACTGCGGTGAAGAAGCCGCCGCGGCAGAGGCTGGTGACGGACAGGCCGGAGTCGGCGAGGAGTCGGGCGGTGCGCTCGACGCCGTACGACTGGACGGGGGCCCGCCACAGGCCGACCTTGTCGATGCCCGCCTTGGCGCAGCCCTCGGCCAGCTCGGGCAGCGACCACTGCTTGATGGTCTCCTGGTTGATGGAGAGACGGCCGTCGCTCATCGGGTGCCTCCATTGACGGCGAGCAGGGCGCGCATCCGGGATTCGGCCAGCTCCGGGTCGGGGAACAGGCCCAGCCGGTCCGCGAGTTCGTACGCCTTCGCCAGGTGCGGCAGCGAGCGGGCGGACTGGAGACCGCCGACCATCGTGAAGTGGTCCTGGTGGCCGGCCAGCCAGGCGAGGAACACCACACCCGTCTTGTAGAACCGGGTGGGCGCCTGGAAGAGGTGCCGGGACAGCTCGACCGTGGGGTCGAGGAGGTCGCGGAAACCCTGGGTGTCACCCGTGTCGAGGACCCGTACCGCGTGTGCGGCCAGCGGGCCCAGCGGGTCGAAGATGCCGAGCAGGGCGTGGCTGAAGCCCTGGTCGTCGCCCGCGATCAGCTCGGGGTAGTTGAAGTCGTCGCCGGTGTAGCAGCGCACCCCGCCCGGCAGCCGGCGGCGGACGTCGATCTCGCGCTCCGCGTCGAGGAGGGAGATCTTGATGCCGTCGACCTTGTCCGGGTGTTCCGCGATGACCTTCAGGAACGTACCGGTGGCGGTGTCGAGGTCCGAGGAGCCCCAGTAGCCGTCCAGCGCGGGGTCGAACATCGGGCCCAGCCAGTGCAGGACGACCGGCTCCGACGCCTGGCGCAGCAGGTGCGCGTACGTCTCCAGGTAGTCCTCGGGCCCCTTCGCCGCCGCGGCGAGCGCGCGGGAGGCCATCAGGATGGCCTGGGCGCCGCTCTCCTCGACGAGCGCGAGCTGCTCCTCGTACGCGGCGCGGACCTCGGCGAGGGTGGCGGGGCCGGTGAGCTGGTCGGTGCCGACGCCGCAGGCGATGCGGCCGCCGACCGACTTCGCCTCGGCGGCGGAGCGGCGGATCAGCTCGGCGGCGCCGGCCCAGTCCAGGCCCATGCCGCGCTGGGCGGTGTCCATCGCCTCCGCGACACCGAGGCCGTGCGACCAGAGGTGACGGCGGAAGGCGAGGGTGGCGTCCCAGTCGACGGCGGCCGGCGAGTCGGGGCTGATGTCGGCGTACGGGTCGGCGACGACATGGGCCGCCGAGAAGACCGTGCGGGAGGCGAGCGGGCTGCCGCCGGGCGCGAGGCCGAGCGGGGTGGTACGGGGTTCGTACGGGCCCTGCGGGAGGTGGATGGTCAACTCAGATCAGCTCCGATGCGCCGTACGTGTACGGGGTGGGCAGTCACAGGGACAGCTCCGGGACGTCGAGGCGGCGGCCCTCCGCGTGGGACTTCAGACCCAGCTCGGCGAGCTGCACGCCGCGGGCGCCGGCCATCAGGTCCCAGGTGTAGGGCTCGTCGAGGACGATGTGGCGCAGGAAGAGCTCCCACTGGGCCTTGAAGCCGTTGTCGAAGACCGCGTTGTCGGGGACTTCCTGCCACTGGTCGCGGAAGGACTCGGTGACCGGGAGGTCGGGGTTCCAGACCGGCTTGGGGGTGGCCGAGCGGTGCTGGACCCGGCAGTTGCGCAGGCCGGCGACGGCCGAGCCGTGCGTTCCGTCGACCTGGAACTCGACCAGCTCGTCACGGTTGACCCGGACCGTCCAGGAGGAGTTGATCTGCGCGACGGCACCGCTCTCCAGCTGGAAGATGCCGTACGCGGCGTCGTCGGCGGTCGCGGCGTAGGGCTTGCCCTGCTCGTCCCAGCGCTGCGGGATGTGCGTCTGGACGTGCGCCTGGACGGTGGAGACCCGGCCGAACAGCTCGTGGAGCACGTACTCCCAGTGCGGGAACATGTCGACGACGATGCCGCCGCCGTCCTCCGCGCGGTAGTTCCAGGACGGGCGCTGGGCCTCCTGCCAGTCGCCCTCGAAGACCCAGTAGCCGAACTCGCCGCGCACGGAGAGGATCTCGCCGAAGAAGCCGCCGTCGATGAGGCGCTTCAGCTTCAGCAGGCCCGGCAGGAAGATCTTGTCCTGGACGACGCCGTGCTTGATCCCGGCCTCGCCGGCGAGCCGGGCCAGCTCCAGGGCGCCCTCGACATCGGTGGCGGTGGGCTTCTCGGTGTAGATGTGCTTGCCCGCCGCGATCGCCTTCTTGATCGCGTCCACCCGGGCCGAGGTGACCTGGGCGTCGAAGTAGATGTCGATGGTGTCGTCGGCGAGGACCGCGTCGAGGTCGGTCGACCACTCGGTCAGGCCGTGCTGCGCGGCGAGCTCCTCCAGCGCATGGGCGCGGCGGCCGACCAGCACGGGCTCGGGCCACAGCACGTCGCCGTCGCCGAGGTCGAGGCCGCCCTGCTCGCGGATCGCGAGGATCGAGCGCACCAGGTGCTGCCGGTATCCCATGCGACCCGTGACGCCGTTCATGGCGATGCGCACTGTCCTGCGTGTCACGAAACTTCCTCCATACAGCCGTAGCAAGCGCTTTCTATACGGTATGACGCTAGCCTGCCGACAGCGGCCCGGACAAGAGGGGGTGCGCTGATAACTCCACTCACCCCTTGTCACTCCTCGGAGGAAAGCGATGACAGTCACCCTGGCGGATGTGGCGGCCCGCGCCCGGGTGTCGCCGGCCACCGTCTCCCGCGTGCTCAACGGCAACTACCCGGTGGCCGCGTCCACCCGTGAACGGGTCCTGCGCGCGGTGGACGATCTGGACTATGTGCTCAACGGGCCGGCCAGCTCGCTCGCGGCGGCCACCTCGGACCTGGTCGGCATCCTGGTCAACGACATCGCGGACCCGTTCTTCGGGATCATGGCGGGCGCGGCGCAGACCGAGATCGGCGGGCCGGGCGCCGGTTCGGGCCGGGCAGGCGGCGAGAAGCTCGCGGTGGTCTGCAACACCGGCGGCTCCCCCGAGCGCGAACTGACCTATCTCACCCTGCTCCAGCGCCAGCGCGCCGCGGCCGTCGTCCTGACCGGCGGCGCGGTGGAGGACCCGGTGCACCAGGCCGCGGTGTCCGCCAAGCTGGCCAAGCTCGCGGACGCGGGCACCCGGGTGGTGCTGTGCGGGCGGCCCCCGCTGCCGGACGGCGAGGCGGTCGTGGCCGCGCTGGCCTTCGACAACCGGGGCGGCGGGCGTCGCCTCACCGAGCACCTGCTCTCGCTCGGCCACCGGCGGATCGGCTATGTCGCGGGCCCGCTGGAGCGGACCACGACCCGCCACCGGCTGGAGGGCCACCGCGACGCGATGCGGGCGGCGGGGCTCCTCGGCGGGGGTACGGGCACGGCGGGGCGCTCCGGCGGGGGCACGGGTGCGGCG
>NZ_JBCEWQ010000184.1:0-15992 GCF_038448545.1 Streptomyces sp. CLV115 | reverse complement strand
GGGCGGGGACGCGCCGTCAGGGAGCTCGCGGGCCGGCTGACCGCAGGTCCGTCGACACGGAGGCGATCCGTCCGTCCCGCGGCCGGCACACGGACCGGCCGGCATGGCCGGCGTACAGCCCTGCGGGTGCCGTGTACCGGCCGGGAGGCCGTCAAGTCCTCCCGGCCGGAAGGCCGTTGACGCACCACGCCGGTGAACCCCTTGTCCGGTCGGCAGGGACGGTGGAGTATCGCTCGGGTGATACTCACTCGGGGGGCAAGGGTCACAGGAGCCGTTCTCTGCGCCGCGCTCGCGCTGATCGTCGCGGGCTGGGTCGTACGGGACGTCAGGGCGGCCGACGGCATCGAGCACTTGTGGCACTACTGGGCCGGCTACCGCGACGCCCGGATCTCGCTCGGGCCGACCACTTCGCCGTACGACGTGGTGCTGTTCGTGGTGTATCTCGCCGTGGCCGTCGCGGCCGTGCGGTCCTCGGTGGCCGGTGCCGCGCTGGTCGCCGCCGGAGCACTCACGCTCGTGGTGCGGCTGCCCGGACTCTGGAACATCGGCCAGCCCCGGATGGACTCCCGGTTCGCCGACGACCTGCGCACCCGTGCCCTGCTCTGCGCGTTCGCGTCGCTCGCGGCGGGCATCGCGCTGATCATCACCGCGGCGGCCGGGCGCCGGACACCGCAGGACTGCTCCGAATCCGCCCTTTCCCGGCCGGGTCCGGGCGCGGGGGTGATCGCCTTTCTCTGCCTCGGCGCGGCGGGAGCGGTCACGATCGCCTGGGAGATCCGCCAGGCGGTGCGGATCCCCTCCATCTACCCCGACTGGTTCCTCGGCGGGGACCGGATCTTCCAGGGGCTGACCGACCCGCCGCCCGGCTGGTTCACGGCCGTGCTGGCGCTGCTCTGCCTGTTCGCTGCGGCGAGCGCGCTGCTCCGCGCCGCGCACGCCCGGCCGTTCGGCCTGATCGCCGCCGCTCTGCTGCTGGGCGGTGGCGGGTTGGGGGTGGCCCGGTCGGTGCACGAGAAGCTGCTGGAGAACTTCGCCGATCTGCCGATCGAGGCCCAGCTCACCGTGGTGACCGGGTTCTTCGAGGTGCTCGCCGCAGCGGTGGTGCTGCTGGCGCTGGCGCTGGCCCTGCCGGGCCGGGCCGCGCCCCCGCCCCTGCCCGGCCAGGGCTACGGACAGGGGTACGGCTGTCCGAGCCCCGGCGTCTTCGGGCCGCCGCCCCCGTCCCAGCCGCCGCCCGGCTGGTGACGGGGAAGGCCGGCCGACAGCCGCTCAGCCGAGCAGCCCCAGCGACCGCTTCAGGAAGTCGACCTGGAGCAGCAGCAGATTCTCCGCCACCTGCTCCTGCGGGGTCATGTGCGTCACCCCGCTGAGCGGCAGCACCTCGTGCGGGCGCCCGGCCGAGAGCAGCGCGGACGAGAGCTTGAGCGAATGCGCGACCACCACGTTGTCGTCCGCGAGACCGTGCACGATCATCATCGGCCGCACCTGCTCGGCAGCCTCCGAGAGCCCCTCGTCGGTGATCACCGAGTTGTGCGCGTACACCTCGGGCTGCTTCGCCGGGTCGCCGAGATAGCGCTCGGTGTAGTGGGTGTCGTACAGCCGCTGGTCGGTCACCGGGGCGCCGACCACCGCCGCGTGGAAGATCTCGGGCCGGCGCGTCACGGCCAGCGCCGCCAGGTATCCGCCGAACGACCAGCCGCGGATCGCGACCTTTCCGAGGTCCAGCGGGAACCGGCCGGCCAGCGCCTGCAACGCCTCGACCTGGTCGTCCACGGAGAGCACCAGGTTGTTCTTGACCGCCTTCTCCCAGCCGGGCGAACGCCCCTGCATGCCCCGGCCGTCCGCGACCACGACCGCGAAGCCCTGGTTCGCGAACCACTGCGACGTCAGATGCGGATTGAGGGCGGCGACCACCCGGCGGCCGTGCGGTCCGCCGTACGGGTCCATCAGTACCGGAAGCGGTCCGTCCGACTCTTCGTACCCCTCGGGGAGCAGCACGGCGCACGGAATTCGCCGTGCGCCCCCCTCGGTGAGCCGCACCCGGGCGGAGAGCACCGGCTCCTCGGCGTGGCTCGCCACGGTCGCGATCCGCTTGCCGTCCCGGACCACCTCGACCCGGGCACCGGAGCGGTCGAGGGAGTGGCCGACCAGCACCGTGACCCCGCCCGCGCGGACCGCCGAATGGACCCCGGCCCCCTCGGAGACCCGCTCCACGCCCAGTTCGTTGACCCGGTAGACGTGGGTCTCGCCGATCTCCGGCTCGGCCGCCTCCTCACCGGCCGAGGCCGACACCAGGATGTCCGATTCCCCGATGTCCAGGACCGCCTTGAGCTGCAACTGCGCCCCGGTCAGCAGCCGGTCGCCGACCGCGAGCACCCGGGCCCCGCCCTCGTCCGCGATCCGCACCAGCCGGCCGTCCGGCGCCCAGGCGGGCACTCCGGGGAAGATTTCCAGCCAGACCGGATCCTCGTCGACATGCACCGTACGGGTCGAACCGGTCTCCGGGTCCACCGCGAGGAAGAGGTGACTTCGCTGGTCGCGGGACTGCACCAGCAGCAGCGGCGCCCCGTCCGAGGACCAGTGGACCTGCGCCAGATAGGGGTGGCGCGCCCGGTCCCAGACCACTTCGGTACGGGCGCCGTCCAGGCCCAGCACGAAGAGCCGCACATCGGCGTTGGGCGTCCCCGCCGCCGGGTAGGCGACCTCGGCGGGCCTGCGGTCCGGGTGCGCGGGGTCCGAGATCCACCACCGCTGCACGGTGCCGTTGTCGACCCGGGCGACCAGCAGCCGGTCCGACTCCGGAGCCCACCAGAAGCCCCGCGAACGCTGCATCTCCTCGGCCGCGATGAACTCCGCGAGACCGTACGAGACATCGTCCCCGTCCGGCTCGGCGAGCGCCCGGTCGCCGTCGCCGTCGGCACCCACGACGCGCAACGCACCCTTGGACACATATGCGATGTGTCGTCCGTCCGGTGACGGCCGAGGGTCGATCACCGGGCCCGGAACCGGCAGCGCACGGGCCGTGCCCGCCCGCAGTCCGGCGACGTACACCTTCCCGGAGAGTGCGAAGGCGGCCAACTCGGCGGCCGCGTCCACCGCGTAGCCGACGATCCCCGAGGAGCCCTCGCGGCTGCGCTCGCGCCGGGCCCGCTCCTGCGCCGACAGCCGCTCCGCCGAACCGCCCAGCAGGGCCTCGGGATCGGCGACCACACGTTCCACCGGGGCGCCGCCCCTGGGCAGATCCAGCACCAGCAACCGCCCCGACCGGTCCGTACCGGAGGCCGACCGCAGGAAGATCACTCGCTCACCGTCGGGCGAAACGGTGAACGACCTCGGGGCGCCGAGGGTGAATCGCATGGTCCTGGCGTGCTGACGGGGGAACGAGATCTGCTGCGAAGTCATGTGCCGAACCTAGTCCCTTTCGTTCGGATCGGGCCGGGCCCGACCGGCCCGATCCGGCCGGCTGGCGCCGGTCACCGACCGCCCGGTCGTGCGCCCCTCGTGCTGCTGTGCCCCGATCAATGCGTTGCGACGGATAGTTATGATCCGTAGCGCTCGGTGGGTATGAACCTGCTGGCTCCATGTGTGCTGCCCGTCCCGACCGTACTGATGGAGGTGAACCGCCGTGGCACTCTCGATTTCGGCGGTGGTGCTGCTGGCGATCGTCGTCTTCCTGCTGATCCGGAAATCCGGACTGAAGGGCGGACATGCGGTGGTCTGCGCACTGCTCGGTTTCTATCTCGCCAGCTCGTCGATCGCGCCGAGCATCTCGAACCTGACCACCAACGTGGCGGGCATGATCGGAAGCCTCAAGTTCTGAGGCCCGGCCCGTCGGCGGTCGGTGCGCGGTGGTGACGCGGGGCGGTGATCGGTGCGCCCGGCTCGTAGGGTGGTCCCCATGACGGACCATCCCGCCCGGCGCCTCCTCCTGGTGCACGCGCACCCCGACGACGAGTCGATCAACAACGGCGCCACCATGGCCAAGTACGCGGCCGAGGGTGCCCAGGTCACCCTGGTGACCTGCACACTCGGTGAGGAGGGCGAGGTCATCCCGCCCTCCCTCGCCCATCTCGCGGCCGACCGGGACGACACCCTGGGCCCGTACCGCCGGGGTGAGCTGGATGCGGCGATGAAGGAGCTGGGGGTCACCGACCACCGGCTCCTCGGCGGCCCCGGACGCTTCCGCGACTCCGGAATGATGGGCGCCGAACAGAACCACCGCCCCGGCGCCTTCTGGGCGGCCGACGTGGACGAGGCCGCCGGACACCTGGTGGAGGTGATCCGCTCGGTGCGCCCGCAGGTCCTCGTCACCTACGACCCCGACGGCGGCTACGGACACCCCGACCACATCCAGGCGCACCGCGTCGCGATGCGCGCCGCCGACCTCGCCGCCGACCCCGGACACCGCACCGGGTCCGGTGCCCCGCACACCATCGCCAAGATCTACTGGAACCGGATGCCGCGCACCGTCGCGAAGGACGCTCTCGCCCGTCTCCGGGAGACGGCGCCGGACGTCTTCCCCGGCATCGCCGCCCTCGACGACCTGCCGGGCGTGGCCGACGACTGCCGGATCGCCGCGGAGATCGACGGTTCGGCCCACGCCGCCGCCAAGAGCGCCGCGATGCGGGCGCACGCCACCCAGATCGCCGTGGACGGCCCCTTCTTCGCCCTCTCCAACGACCTCGGCCAGCCCGTCTTCACCACCGAGTACTACGAGTTGGCGCGCGGCACGTACGGGGCGCCCCGGGGCACCCGGGAGGACGATCTGTTCGCGGGTGTGGCGGGAGCGGAGCGATGAGCGACGGCAAGCAGCGCGCACCGCGCCCCCCGGCCCCCTCCGGCTCCACCGCGGCAACCGGCCTCGCCGCCCCTCTCGACCCCGGCCGGATCGCCGCCTACGTGGGCCTCGCCGTGCTGGGCGCGCTCGTCGGGATCGCCGGGGCGCTCGTCCAAGCCGCCTGGTTCCCCGCCGGATTGCTGCTCGCGCTGCTGGCCGCCGCCGGGCTCTTCCACGGTGGGCGCCGGCTCTTCGGCACCCAGCTCGGAGCCCTGGCACCCGCAGCGGGATGGCTGATTTCGATCGTCGTTCTCTTGGGCGGACGCCCGGAAGGCGACTATGTCTTCGGCGACGAACTCGGCCTCACTCTCTTCATGCTGGGCGGGATGGCCGTTGCTGTGATCTGTGCCACCATGTCGCGATCGGCTCGACCGGGCGCCGACGGCGGTCGACCTGGCAGGTGACGGGCCACGTCCGTTGCCGTGACGCCTCCGGTCCGTCCGGCGTCCGCGCAGCCGTTTCCCCCGGTCGCGGGGTGTCCGTCGGCGGCGGCCAGTATGGTGGTTCGCGCGCCTGGAAGGGCGCTGAAGATCTTGACCGGGCTCGTGGCGCCTGGCACGCACATCTGTGGCGTTACCGGACGCCCCGATAGCTTCGCTATGAGGACGCTCCGGCGCCTCGCAGCCGCACGCGCCGGGCGCCGCTCCCTGATCCGGCCAAGATTTCCAGTACTCTCCTGGCCGTCCCCAGGCCTGCGCGTGGGGGAAGTACGGGCGGCGGAGCCAATCGGGAGAACCTGCTTTGAGTCGTGAAACTGACAGTTCGTCCTCCGGGCCCCAGGGGCGCGGAGGAGCCGCGTACCCCTCGGGGACGCCGCCGTACGGATCCCGCCAGTATCCGTCGCTGCACCCTTCGCAGGATGCTCCGGAGGACGCCCCGGAGCCTGCGGACCCGGCCCGCTCCGAGGAGCCGAGAACCGAGACGACGCTGACGACGCGCATCCGGATCAACATTCCGGGCTCGCGTCCCATCCCGCCCGTCGTCATGCGTACGCCCGTGGGCGACGCCGACAGCGCCGACGCCGAGCGCACCGGCAGCATCCCGCGCCCCGGTTCGCCCGCGGCGGACGGTGCGCCGGCCGCGTCCGACGCCGCGCCGGCCGCCGAGGCCCGGACCGATTCCGCGAGCGCGGAACCGGCCGCCGAGAAGCCGGCCGGTCAGAAGAGCGGCAGCGACTGGTTCGCTCCGCGCAAGCCCGCCACGAACACCTCGGTCGTCGGCGGCACGTCCGGCGGCGGTACGGCCGGCGGCGCCGAAGGCATCAGGGGTGCCGCGCCCACGTCGCCCACCCCGCCCCGCGCCGATCTGCCGTACTTCTCGGACGGCCCGCAGCGCACCGGCGACCAGGGCGCGCCCGGCCCCGACGGCTTCGGGACCGGTGGGCCCGTGTCCGGCGGCCCGCGCCCGACGCCGAACCTCGGTGTACGCACCCCCGGCCCCGCCGGACCCACCACGGGCCCGGCCACCGGGACTTCGTCCCTCACTCCGAACCTGGGCGGCCCGGGCGGACCCGGCGGCCAGGGCCCCATGGGCTCCGGCCCAGGCCCGATGGGTTCCGGTCCGACGGGTTCAGGTCCGATGGGCTCCGATCCCATGGGTTCGGGCCCGATGGGTTCGGGCGGTCCGGCGGGCCCGCAGGGCCCCGGCGCCCCCGGTGGCCCGCCGCGGATGTCCGACGACACCGCGGTGCTCACGCCGCAGTTCGCGGCCCCGGCCCCCTCCGGCCCCGGTGGCAACGTCTCCGGTGACACGCTCACCAGCGGCATCCCCGTCGTTCCGCCGGAGCGCCGGGCACCGTCCCTGTTCCCGGGCAAGCCCGGTGCCGGCGGCCCGGACGACCCGATGGGCACCGGACCGGCCGGACCCGGCGGTCCCGCCGCGGCGTCGCCCGCCCCCGCCCCGCGTCCCGAACCGGCGCCCGCGCCCGCGAAGAAGCAGGGCCGCTCCAAACTGGTCCTCCTCGGCGCCGGCGTGGTCGCGCTGCTCGGTGTCGCTTACGGCGCCGGGCTGCTGATGAACCATTCCGACGTACCCAAGGGCACCACCGTCCTCGGCGTCGACATCGGCGGCGGCACGAAGGAAGAGGGCGTCACCAAGCTGGACGCGGCCCTCGGCAAGCGAGCCGTGGCCCCCCTCCAGCTGTCGGTGGACGGCAAGAAGACCCAGCTCGTACCGGACAAGGCCGGGCTCGCCCTGGACAGCCAGGAGACCGTGCGCTCGGCGGCGGGCAGCGACTACAACCCGGTCTCCGTCATCGGCTCGCTGTTCGGCGGCAAGCGCGTCGTCGACCCGGTGATCCCGGTCGACAAGGAGAAGCTCGGTGTCGCGCTGACGGACCTGGCGGGCGTCTCCGGCTCGGCCAACGACGGCACGATCAAGTTCGAGCCGGGCAAGGCCGTCGCCGTACCCGGGAAGTCGGGCAAGACGCTGGACGTCAACCAGTCGATGACCTCGGTGCGCGACGCGTACCGCGCCCAGGTGCAGACCGGTCGGACGAAGGTCGTCCAACTGCCCGTCACCACCAGCGAACCCACCATCGGCCAGGCCGAACTGGACCGGGCGATGAAGGAGTTCGCGAAGCCCGCGATGTCCGGCCTGATCACCATCAAGGCGGGCCCCAAGCAGATCCAGTTCGGCCCGTCCAAGTCGCTGCCGCAGATCCTCTCGATGGTGCCGATCAAGGGACGGCTGATCGAGCACTACGACAAGAAGGCCATCGACACCCTCTGCGACGGCGTCTTCAACGGCATCATGATCACCAAGGGTGACGGCAAGAAGCACCAACTCGGCGCGGACGACGTGGCACACGCCATGCAGACCGCACTGCTCGGCAAGACCCCCGCCGAGCGGACCGTCGTCATCAACCTCGACGGCAACGGCTGACCGCCACCCCGGCGAACGCACCGCACGCCCGCCCCCGGCCGGACCCCCGGCCGGGGGCGGCGCCGTGTCCGGACCACGCCCGCGGCAGCGGAGTCATACGCACCGCATGACATCTGTCATCCCGTTTACACGACCGGCGGCCCTGCCGCGGCCACCCCCTCCTCCGCCACGCTTGACGCATGACAACGACAACCGCCGAGGCCACCGGGGCGCGGACCGCCACGGTCCGCTTCGATCAGGTCAGCAAGGTGTACGGAGCCGTACGCGCCGTCGACGGACTCACCCTCGATCTGCACCCCGGCGAGACCGTGGCGCTCCTCGGCCCCAACGGAGCCGGGAAGTCCTCCACCCTGGATCTGCTGCTGGGCCTGCGCTCCGCCGACTCCGGTTCGGTCCAGGTGTTCGGCACGACCCCGCAGAACGCCATCGCCGCGGGCCGGGTCGGAGCGATGCTCCAGAGCGGCGGCCTGATGGAGGACGTCACGGTCGAGGAACTGGTCGGCCTCGCCTGCGATCTGCACCCCAGGCCCTTCCCGGCGGCGGAGGTGCTCTCCCGCGCCGGCATCGTGCAGATCGCCGACCGGATGGTCAACAAGCTCTCCGGCGGCCAGGAGCAGCGCGTGCGCTTCGCGCTGGCCACCGCCGGCGCCAACGACCTGATCGTCCTCGACGAGCCGACCACCGGCATGGACGTCACCGCCCGGCAGGCCTTCTGGGCCACCATGCGCGAGCAGGCCGATCAAGGCCGCACCGTCCTGTTCGCCACCCACTACCTCGAAGAGGCCGACGCGATCGCCGACCGCGTCCTCGTCCTGCACAAGGGCCGGCTGCTCGCCGACGGCACCGCCGCCGAGATCAAGGCGAAGGCCGGGGCCCGCCGGATCTCCTTCGAGCTGGAGGGCCCGGTCGACGAGGCGGCCCTGCGCGGACTGCCGTTCCTCGCCGCGCTCGACGTCACCGGCAACCGGGTCCGGATCCAGTCGCACGACGTCGACGCCACCGTCCACGCCGTGTACGGACTCGGCCTCTACCCGCGCGAACTCGAAGTCGCCGGACTCGGCCTGGAGCAGGCCTTCGTCGCCATCACCGAGGCCGAGGAGGCCAGGACCGCATGAACACACTGATCAAGCTCGAAGTCACCCGCACCCTGCGGAACAAGAAGTTCATGTTCTTCTCGGTGATCTACCCCTCGGTGATCTACCTCATCATCTCCAGCACCCAGAACACCACCGACCGGATCCCGCACACCGAACTCACCTTCCAGGCCTTCTTCATGGTCTCGATGGCCTCCTTCGGAGCGCTGACCGCCGTCCTCATGGGCAACAGCGAACGCATCGCCAAGGAGCGCGAGAAGGGCTGGGTCCGCCAGCTGCGGCTCACCGCACTGCCCAGCCGCGGCTACATCCTGGCGAAGATCGCCAGCGCGGCGACGGTCACCCTGCCGTGCATCGTCGTGGTCTTCCTGGTCGCCGCCGCCGTCAAGCACGTACGGGTCGAGGTCTGGCAGTGGTTCGCGCTGGCCGGGGTCATCTGGGCCGGTTCGCTGGTCTTCGCCGCGCTCGGCGTCGCCATCGGCTACCTCGCCAGCGGGGACGCGGTCCGCCCGCTCACCATGATCATCTACTTCGGGCTCTCCATCCTCGGCGGCCTGTGGATGCCCAGCGCGACCTTCCCGCAGTGGCTCCAGAACATTTCCGAGTGGCTGCCGACGCACGCGTACGCTTCTCTCGGCCAGGCGATCGAGATGGGCGGATCACCGCACGCAAAGGACGTCGCCATCCTCTGCGCCTACTTCCTGATCTTCGCGGGCGGCGCGGCCTGGCTCTACCGGAAGGACACCCTGAAGGCGTGAACGACGACGAGACGTCCGTGGGCCTCGGAAGCCCGCCCACGAACCGCAAGCAGTTCTGGATCAAACTGCTCTGGATCGGCATCTGGCTCGCGTTCATGGGCGCCCCGGTCAAGGACCTGGCCGACGGCAACCACACCCCCTGGGCCACGGCGCTCGGCTCGCTCGGCCTGCTGACCTTCGTCAGTGCCTACCTGCTGCTGGTCTTCCGCCACACGGCCAAGCCCATGGACCCCCGTCTGGTCCACTCCGCGATCGCCTTCCTCGGCGTCCTGTCCGTCGTCCTCACCCTGACGCTCGGCACCGCGTGGCTGGTGCTCTTCGTGTACGTGGCGGTCTCCGTCGGGGCCACCCTGCCGGCCCGGACGTCCCGTTGGCTCATCCCCGTCGTCACGGCCGTCCTGGTCGGCATCGGCCTGACCGGGAACCACCCCCGCGAGGTCATCACCGCCCTGGTCTTCCCGGCGCTGCTCGGCGGCTTCTCGATGACCGGCGTACGGCAGCTGATCCGCACCACCATCGAGCTGCGCGAGGCCCGCGCGACCGTCGCCCAGCTCGCCGCCAACGAGGAACGGCTCAGGCTCGCCCGCGATCTGCACGACCTGCTCGGCCACTCGCTCTCCCTGATCACTCTCAAGAGTGAACTGGCCGGCCGGATGCTCCCCGACCACCCGGAGCAGGCGGCGGCCCAGGTCGCGGACATCGAACAGGTCAGCCGCCAGGCGCTGATCGACGTACGCGGCGCGGTCACCGGCTACCGCCGACCGACCCTCCCCGGCGAACTCGCGGGCGCCCGCACCGCACTCGCCGCCGCGGGCATCACGGCCGACGTCCCGGCCGAGGCCCCCGACGGCGTCCCCGAGAAGCAGGAGGAGGTGCTCGCCTGGGCGCTGCGGGAGGCGGTCACCAACGTCGTACGGCACAGCGGGGCCCGGCACTGCACGGTCACCCTCGTCCCCCGCCAGACCCTGGACGGCAGGCTCCTCGAACTCACCGTCTCCGACAACGGCGTCGGCCCCTCCGGCACGAAGCCGGGCAACGGCCTCACCGGCATCGGCGAACGACTCGCCGCGGTCGACGGCACGCTGCGGACCTCGGCCGGCAACTCCGGTTCCGGCAAAGGCTTCACCCTGACCTTGAGTGTTCCGCTGGATTCCGGCCTAGGATCCACGGAATGAGCATGATCAGACTTCTCCTGGCCGAGGACCAGTCCATGGTGCGCGAGGCCCTCGCCGCGCTCCTCGGCCTGGAACCCGACATCGAGGTGGTGGCCCAGGTCGCCCGCGGGGACGAGGTACTGGCCGCCGCCCACGAGCACGACATCGACGTGGCGCTCCTGGACATCGAGATGCCGGGCATGACCGGCATCGACGCGGCCGCCGCCCTGCACAGCGAACTCCCGGCCGTGAAAATCGTCGTCGTCACCACCTTCGGCCGCCCCGGCTATCTGCGCCGGGCGATGGAGTCGGGCGCCGACGCCTTCCTGGTGAAGGACGCCCCGGCCTCCCAACTGGCCGCCGCGGTACGCAAGGTGCTCGCCGGTGAACGCGTCATCGACCCCACGCTCGCGGCGGCGGCACTGGCCGACGGCGCGAGCCCGCTGACCGACCGGGAGCGCGACGTGCTGCGCACGGCGGCGGACGGCTCCACCAACGCCGAGATCGCGGCCGCCCTCCACCTCTCGCAGGGGACGGTCCGCAACTACCTCTCCACGGCGATCCAGAAGCTGGCGGCCCGCAACCGCGCCGAGGCGGTCCGTATCGCCCGCGAGAAGGGCTGGCTGTAGCCCGCCGGGCGAGCGCGCTCAGCACGGACCTGGTCTGTGCTTCGATCAACGGGGGAAGCCGGGGCGGCACCGGTACCCGCGAGCAGGCCGGCCGCGGTGAGCACGGCGCACAGCCGCATGGACGGCGTGGAAGCCTCCCGACGAGGGGCGAAGTGGGCGATGGGGCGGGTAGAAAGTCCCACCGGCGTTCATGGCTGCGACCGGCGGACACACGAGCATCCGGGGGAGCCTTCATCGGCCTCGGGCCATGTGCGGCAACGGCACAGTCGCTACGGTGGACCCGCCGACCCGCCTTGGTGCAGACGCGGGATCCAACCTCGGCGTGGGACGCGACGAACCATGAGGAGTGGGTGGATGAGGGGCCGGGATCTGCTGATCGCCTGCATATCGCTGATGACCGTGGGCGGAGCGCTCACCGCCTGTTCGTCCGAACCGCCGCCGCCCGCGCCGCGCCCCTCCGGCATCGCGCAGATCGAGGCGTGCGACTTCTTCACGCAGGACGAACTCGACGAGTACCAGCTCCATGACGCCGCCCAGCTCAACTCCTCGGCCGGCTGCATGTGGCAGGGCACCAAGTTCTTCGAGGGCGCGAGTACCGCCCTGGTGCTGACGCTCTGGGACTCGTCCGCCGACAAGATGCTGGCGGTCCTCGATACGTCCGCCGGGGAGAAGTTCTCCGAGCGGCCCGCCGTCGACGGCCGCCGGGTCTGGCGGGACACGACACCCGGCATGGACGTCAGCTGCGCACTTCTCTTCGAGATCGACGGCTCCTCGTCCGCCGAGCTGAAGCTCTCGGAGTTCCTGGGCGTGTCCGACGTCGAACCCACCCAGCAGGACCTCTGCAAGGGGCTGGACGAACTCGCCCCACGGGTCGAGGCGAAGCTGCCCTCCGTCCGCGGCTGACGGAGGTCCCGTGTGCAAGCGGCCGGGCCAAGTCCCGTAGTTCCAACGGACATGAGGGACGTCGGACGAACCCGGCCGGGGCCCGGCGCCCGACGGGCTTCGTTCGTAAGCTGGTCCCGTGGCGACTGATGGTGCAGAGGACACGGCACCGCAGGGCCCCGGAACAACGATGGACGCGGGATCCGAACGGGCCCGCACCCAGGGGGAGTCGCCGCCCGGCCCCGCACCGGCCGCCCCCGGCTACGCCGACCTGACGACCCGCTCGGCACCTGCCCCGGTTTCCGGCGGGCAGCCGCACACCGAAGCGGACGAACCCTCGGACGCCGTACCGGAAGCAGCCGACATCAGCACCGGCACCGGCGGCGACACGGACAGTGACGCCGACACCGGAGCCCCCTCCCCGCACCGGCGACGCCGCCCCGCCAGAACCCTGGTCGCAGTGGCCGTCGCACTGGCGCCGATCGGCGTCGGGTCGACCTACCTGCCCGACCTGATGGACAAGATCAAGGATCAGGGCGCCTCGGCCATCGGCGCGGGGCCGCAGAAGCAGGAGCCGGACGAGCACCTCTTCACGCCGAAGGGCATGCGCGAGGCGGTGGCGGCGCTGAAGCCGGTGATCGGGGGCACCACCGTCTCCAGCATGAGTTCGCACGGAAGCTTTGTGTCGATCGCTGCCCCGCGCCAGGACAAACCGGAGGTGCTGCACTGGTACGGCTACCGGGACGGCAAGGTGGAGGACGAGGGGCCGGCCGGTGTCACCGAGCAGCCGCCCACGCTCGACCTGAGCAGGTTCGACTGGGACCTGCTGCCCGGCATGTGGCGCGAGGCCCGGACCGGCCTGGGCATCAAGAACGCCGGGCGCAGTCACATGGTGCTGCACCGCGACCCGGACATCGGTCTCCATATGACGCTGTATGTCCGCGACGACTACGGCACCGCGTACATGGACGTGGACAACAAGGGCAAGGTCACCGAGCGCCATCCCCGGGAGACGGCGAATCCGGGTCACTGACGGGCGGGCGGCCCTGCCCGCGTGGCGCGAGTCCGGCTGCGGCGGCGGCAGCAGCGGTGACTGCCCGGAGGCCGGCGAGGCGTACGCGTCCTGGCGCACGTCCTCGTACAGCGGCGGCGCCGGCGGTGACTGTCCCGAAGTGAGCGACTTCTGCACCGCGTGCGTCCCCGTCCGTGACGGCAAGAACCCGCACGGTCCGGCCGTCGTCTTCGGAGCCCCGGCCTGGACGCCGTTCGTGACGGTGGTCAAGGGCGACCGCCCGGCGTGAGGGCGTACGTGCGGGGGCCGCGCCGCCCCCGCACGCTTCCGCGTCCGTCAGCCCGTCAGTCAGCCCGTCAGTCCGTCAGCGTCTCGCTGAAGCGGGACGAGCCGGTCGGGGCGCCGATCGTGGCCGCGCCGAACGAGACGGAACCCTTGGCGACGATGCCGGTGGCATCCGTACCGAAGATCCACAGGGCGCCCCTGCTGCCGTTCTCCGTCGGGTCGCCGACCACCATCTCCGTCCGGCCCCTGCCGTCGTAGTCGCCCAGCGCGAGGGCCGCGCCGAACTGGTCGCCCATCTCGGCGACCCCCGGAACCCCGGCCGTGTACTGGCCGAACTCCTTGGAGCCCGCGCCGCTCACGCCCTTCGGGCCGCCCTTGAGTACCAGGACCCGGCCGGCCTCGCGGATGCCGTTGATCCCCTCGCCCGGCAGGCCCGTGGCGATGTCGGGGTAGCCGTCGCCGTCCGTGTCGCCCAGCGCCAGGCTGTCACCCATCCGGTCGTGGAACTCGGCGGTGCCCGAGATGCCTTCGGAGTCCTGGTTGATCCAGACGGGCTTGCGGGTGGTGCTCTGCCCCTTCGGCCCGCCGTACGAGACGAACAGCGCGCCGCCCTTCTTCACCGGGGTGTCCGCCTGCGACCATTCGTCCCCGCGCCCGATGACGATGTCCCCGTGGCCGTCCTTGTCCAGGTCGGCGATGCCCACGGTGGTGCCGCCGACACCGGCGCCGTCCGCGTCCTTGATCTCGACCGGGGCAAAGAACCCGGTGCGACTGCTCTTCAGCAGGTATGTGTGCTGCTGCCACGGGTCGTCCGGGCCGAAGCCGAGGGTCACCAGATCGCCGACGCCGTCGCCGGTCACGTCGCCGACGGCGATCTCCGAGACGTCGAGCAGGTCGGTGCCCTCGACCGAGAACGGACTGGTCCTGCTCCACTTGCCGGTGCGGTCGATCGGGCCGTGCAGGATGTGGCCGCCGAGTCGTGCGTCGTCCACCGCGATGTCGGCGATGCCGTCACCGTCGACGTCGCCCACGGCCAGGTCGCCGAAGCCGTAGACCTGGTCGCCGGGGATGGGCTTCAGGAGCAGGGCGTTCTTCGAAAGGCCGGACGGGCCGCCCCAGTTGACGGTCAGCACCGTGCCCTTGGCGCCGTTGGCCCGGTATGCCCAGGGGCGGCTGACGAGATCCGCGTAGCCGTCGCCGTCCAGGTCGGCGCTGCGCAGGTTCGTGCCGTAGCGGGCGTCCCCGGGGTTGCTGATGCCCGGGCGGTCCGGCCAGGTCAGCACCTGCTTGTGGGCGGAGGACAGACCGCCGGGGCCGCCGAAGAGGACACTCACGGCGCCCGCACCGCCCTCCGGGTCGCCGAGGACGGCCATGGGGGCGCCCACGGCGACATCGGGGTAGCCGTCGCCGTTGAAGTCGTCGTGCAACCGCTTCGGGCTCGGGGTGCCCGCCGTGGCCGCGGCCGGCTTCGCCGTGGGGGCGGACGACCTCGCGGCCGCGTGGCCGGCGGGCGCCGCGACGGCTCCGGCGACCAGGACGATGCCGGTCGCTACGGCCAGGCGGCGGCGGTGGGAGAGAGCAGGCATGTCGGTCAACTCCGGTGCTCGGAACGTGAGTCGGGGCAGTACGGAATGAGCTTCCGTACTGCCCCGTACGACCCGGCGGCCCGGCGGATGGTTGTGCCGCACCACCGGCGGCCTTCGTCGGTCAGCCCTTCTTGAAGCTGTCGAGGTGGGCGAAGGCCACCACGTTGTCCTCGTAGTCCTTCGCGGTCTTGTTGTACGCGCCGCCGCAGGTGATCAGGCGCAACTCGGCGGAGTTGGTGTCGGCGTAGACCCGGTCGTCGGGGAACTTCGCCTTGCTGAACTGCTCGACGGAGTCGACCTTGAACGTGGCGACCGAGCCGTCCGCGCGAGTGATGTCGACCTGGGCCCCGGGCCGGAGGTACCGGAGTTGGAGGAAGACGGCGGGGCCGGTCATCGTGTCGACATGGCCGGCCACGATCGCGGAACCCCGCTCGCCGGGGGTGGCGCCGTCCTTGAACCAGCCGACCAGGTTGTTGTCGTTGGGGGGCGGCGCGTCCAGCTGACCGGTGGCGCCGATGGAGAGATCGGTGAACGGCGCGTCCACGCCGATGGCCGGGATCCGCAGCCGCTTCGGTACGGAACGCTCCATCGCCGGGCCGACGGTGGCCTTGGACGAGGTCACGGGGGCGGGTGCGGCGTGGGAGCCGAGGACCTCGGGGACGGCGGACGAGACGGCGGCGGCGGCGGGCGGGGCCTGCGGCTTGTCGTCGACCGAGGTGCCGAAGGAGTTGTAGATCAGGACCATGCCGAGCCCGGCTGTCACGGCGGGCCACATCAGGGCGCGGCCCAGTGTGGTTCGGGGGGCAGTCCGGGTGGGGGTGGAGCCGGTCGACTGCGGGGCGGCCATGGGAACGTGCCTTTCGGTTGTGCGG
>NZ_JBCEWQ010000183.1:0-16119 GCF_038448545.1 Streptomyces sp. CLV115 | reverse complement strand
GTGGCCGGCGGAGTGGCGTGGGCGGTGGCCGGTGCGGCGGGGGGCCGGGGGCTTCGCGCGATGCCGGGCGTGGTGCCCGGGACGAGGCCGGAGTGCCGGTCGGCGTAGCGGCGGGCGCTCGTGCCGGGTGCGGCGCCGAGGGGCAGCCAGCGGCAGAACTCCTCGACGAGGTCGACCTGTTGCCGGCCCGCGATCCTGCGTGCCAGCACGTAGGCGGTCCGCTCGATCCGCGCGGCCGTGTGACGTGGCACCGATGGATGTGGCACCGGGGTGGGGTCCGACATACGACCTGGGACCGAAGCGGGGTTCCACATGTGACGTGGCACCGGATCGGGGCCTGCCGTGTGACGTGTCACCGGATACGGGCCGGGGTCCGGGTCCGGGTCCGGGTCCGGGCTCGGGGTCAGGGCCGGCATGTGACGTGGCACAGCCTTGGTGTCCGGCATGTGACGTGGCACAGCCCCACGGTCCGACATGTCACCCGGCACTGCCTCCGGCGGAGCCGGGGGCTGATCGCGGGATGCGCAGCGGGGGTCGCCGTGGCAGAGGCCGAGCGGGGCAGGGGCGCCGCGCGGCGCGGTGTCGTGCGGGAGGCCGGTGAACCGGGAGTCGGTGAGGGCCGTGACCACGTCCGCGTACCGGCTGACCAGCCACGCGCCCAGAGGTGCGTCGTAGCTGAGCGGGTACTCCTCGCGCAGGACCCGGTAGAGCAGGTACGGGTCGCACGCCGCGCCGGGTTCCAGCAGGCTGGGGCCGGTGCTCCGGCGGGGGCCGCGCACCGGCCGGCGCGCTCGGCTGCCGAGGCCAGGTGCGGATGTGCCTTTTGGCGCGTCGGCCTGCATCCGTACCCCCGGGGCGTCAGGGCGCCGGTGTGCGGCGCGGTTCCTCACCAGGGGATCACCGGAGTGGGCGTCGCGCAGTCGGCGTACGGCCGTACGGGTGAGGGCGGTGCGCCCCGCCCGGCGGTACACCGGGCGGCATGTCTCAGCCCGCCGGTGTACGGGGGCCGAGCGGCCCGGAGCCGGCGAGCAGTTCCGTGAACGCGGCGGTGGCCCCCGTCAGTTCCACGCGGGAGAAGACCGCCAGTCGGCGCCGCCACGGTGGGTCGACGGCCAGGACGGCGCAGTCCTCGCCGACCGCTCCCCGGACGACATGTGCCGGAGCCGTGGCGACTCCGACTCCGGCCGCCGCCATCCGTACCGCCGTCGACGTGTGTTCGGTGCGCACCGCCGTACGGGGTGTGAATCCGGCTTCCCCGCAGGCCAGGTCCAGGAACGGCCGGCCCTGGACCACGGGTTCCATCGCGCAGCGCACCCAGGGCCGGTCGGCCAGCTCCTGCAGGCGGACCGAGGCCCGTCCGGCGAGCGGGTCGTCGAAGGGGACCACCAGGACGATCTCCTCCTCGCCGACCGGGACGACCGGCCCCGGCCAGTGCGCGGGCGGCGGGCCGACGGCGAGGTCGGCGGTGCCGCGTTCGAGCTGTTCCGCCAGGGCCTCCGGGGTGGCGTACTCGTGAAGCACGAGAGCGACCCCGGGGTGCGCCCGGCGCCAGTGCGCGAAGACGTCCGGGAGGATGCCGACGGCCACCGCGTGCACCGTCGCGATGTGCAGCTCGCCGCCCTCCGCGCCCGCCGCCGCCCGTGCCGCCCGCCGGGCCTGGGCGGCACTGCGTACGGAGCGCTCGGCGTGCGGCAGATAGGCGCGGCCCATCGGGGTCAGCCGCACACCGCGCGGCAGCCGTTCCAGCAGGGCGCCGCCGACGGTCCGTTCCAGGGCCTTGATCTGGTGGGAGAGCGCGGGCTGGGTGACGTGGAGGAGTTCGGCGGCGCGGGTGAACGAGGTCTCCTCGACGACGGTGAGGAAGTACTCCATCTGTCGCAGGCTCATCGTGCTCTCCCCCGCGGGCCGTGCCCATGAAGACTGTGCATCGGTGCCACAGAAACATTGCCTTGGACTCATGGCAAGTGCCGGGCGGAGGCTGTGGTCATGACACGAACAACGGATGGGCACGAGACCGATGTCCTGGTGATCGGCGGTGGCACCGGCGGATACTCCACCGCCCTGCGGGCCGCTTCCCTCGGGCTGAAGGTGGTCCTCGTGGAGCGCGACAAGGTGGGCGGCACCTGTCTGCACCGCGGCTGCATTCCCAGCAAGGCGATGCTGCACGCCGCCGAACTCGTGGACGGCATCGCGGAGGCCGGGGAGCGGTGGGGGGTGAAGGCGACCCTGGACTCGGTGGACTGGCCGGCCCTGGTCGCCACCCGGGACGACATCGTGGCGCGCAACCACCGCGGGGTGGTGGACCACCTCGCGCACGCGTCGGTCGAAGTGGTGCGCGGGAGCGCCGAGTTGACCGGTCCGCGCAGTGCGTATGTCACCGGTCACGGAACAGTCGTCGCGCGCCGCGGCATCGTCCTGGCGACCGGCTCGCGACCGCGCATGCTGCCGGGGCTGGAGGCCGACGGGCACCACGTCGTCACCAGCGACGACGCGCTCTTCGCGCCGGGGCTGCCGCGGTCCGTACTGGTGCTGGGCGGTGGGGCGATCGGCGTCGAGTACGCCTCGTTCCACCGGTCGATGGGTGCCGATGTGACGCTGGTGGAGGCCGCGGACCGGCTCGTACCGCTGGAGGACGTCGACGTGTCACGTCATCTGACCCGGGGTCTGAGGAAGCGCGGGATCGATGTGCTCACGGGGGCGCGGCTGATCGACGCGGAGGTGGCCGACGGCGGGGTGTCCGCGACGGTACGCACCTCGCGCGGCGAGTCCCGCACGGTGAGGGCCGAGCGGCTGCTCGTCGCGGTGGGCCGGGTGCCGGTGACCGAAGGGCTCGGTCTCGCGGCGGCGGGACTGGCCGTCGACGAGCGCGGCCATGTCGCGCCCGCCGACTGGTCCCGGCTCGAAACGTCCGTGCCGGGTGTCCATGTGGTGGGCGATCTGCTGCCGCCGCCGTCCCTCGGGCTGGCCCACGCGTCGTTCGCGGAGGGCATGTCGGTCGCCGAGACACTGGCCGGACTGAGCACACCGGCGGTGGACTACGCCGCCGTGCCGAGGGTCACGTACTCGTCCCCGCAGACCGCCGCGGTGGGCCTGACCGAGGCCCGGGCCCGTGACGCCGGGCACGATGTCGTGGTGGGCAGCATGCCGCTGACCGCCGTGGCCAAGGGGATGGTGCACGGGCGGGGCGGGACGGTGAAGGTGGTCGCCGAGCGGGACGGGCGGGTCCTCGGGGTGCATCTGGTCGGGCCGCAGGTCTCCGAGATGATCGCCGAGAGCCAACTGATCGTGGGGTGGGACGCCGAACCGGCCGATGTGGCCCGTCACGTACACGCCCATCCGACGCTCTCCGAGGCGGTCGGCGAGGTCTTCCTCACCCTCGGTGGACGCGGCCTGCACCAGCGGACCTGAGCCGGGCCCCCTGTCACCGGACCTGAGCCGGTCCGTCTGTCACCGGCCTCCGACGGGGCCCGGCGACGGGCGGACCGGCCGTTCGACCGGCTCCGGCGGGCCTCGGCGGCTCCTCGGACGGGGCTCGGCCGGCGCTCAGGCAGGGGGGCCGAGGACGGGCGCGGAGAGCCGGAAGCTCATCCGGCCGAAGCTCACCTGGTCCCCGTCGCGGACCGGGACCGTGCCGGTGACCCGCTGGCCGTTGACGCAGGTGCCGTTGGTCGAGCCGAGGTCGCGCAGCAGCCAGCGCCCGCCCTGGGCGGAGAGCTCCGCGTGCTGCCGGGAGACGGTCTCGTGGTTGAGCCGCAGCCCGTTCACCGGATCGCGGCCGATCCGCAGCGGGTGCGGGCTCGGCGCCGGGAGCAGGAGCTTGGGGAGACGTTCGGTCTGCCAGACCCGGCGCACCCGGCCGGGAAATCCGGACACCCCGCTCACCACCCGGAGTATCCGCCGGGACCAGCGGCCCTCGCTCTCCAGGTCGGCGGTGAGCGCCTCCAGTTCCTCGGGGCGGCGGGCGGTGAGGACGAGCTCCATGCGCCGCATGAAGGTGTCGTGGGAGAGCTTGCCCTGTGCCGCGCCGTCTCTGAGTACGCCGAGCACACGATCGCGCTGGGCGTCGGACAGCCGCACGGGATACGTGTGGGACTCGAAGGAGGACGTCACGCGGCCAATTGTCGGCCCGACCGCCCCGGAGTGTCCAGAACATGCCCGGGCTCCGCCCCTCGGCCCGCGCGGCGCACCTCTCGGGAACCCGCCCGTCGCGCCCCGCCGGCGCCGCCGCGGATATCCCCGCGCAGGTGCGCGACGACACTGCTACCGTCTCCCGCCGCGGCCCGCACGTCTTCACCGGTGGGCCATTTCCGCACTTCAAGGAGCTTGTGTGACCCGTGCACCACAGGAATTGACCATCCGTCCGCTCTCCGGTCCCGAGGAGCTGGAGCTCTTCTGCCGGCTGTCGTACACCCTCGATCACGAGCTCGCCGACGACCTGGGGAGCGGACGGCGTCGCCCCGAGTGGATGTGGGTGGCGCTGCGCGGCGAGCGCCTGGTGGCGAGGGTCGCGTGGTGGAGCAAGGACGGGGAGACACCGCTGCTCCTCGACTTCTTCGACCTGGACGACACCCTGCCCGAACCCGAACGCGGCGAGGCGGGCCTGAAGCTGCTGGAGGCGGCGACGGCGGCGGTCGTGCCGGCCGGCGCCCCGCGGCCCGAGTACGGACGCTTCGTACCTTCCGACTGGCGCGAGGACCCGGTCACCCGTGATGCCGTCGAGGCCCGGATCCGGGTCATGGAGCGCTCCGGTGCGCGGATGCTGGTCGAGCGGCTCCGCCTGGAGTGGCGCGCCGGTACGCCGGTCCCCGCCGGCAGCGGCCGGCTCCGGTTCCGCCCGGTCGACGGCCGCGAGGATCTTCTCGCGCTGATGACACCGGTGATGGAGGGCACCCTGGACGCTCACGGGCAGGCCGAGCTGGCGTCCGGGCTCAGTGCCCGCGAGGCCGCCGAGAAGCACTACGACGAGGAACTGGCGGTCTACCGGACACCGCGCGAGTGGTGGCGGATCGCCGAGCTGCCCGACGGTGAACCGGTCGGCTTCGTGATCCCGGCCCGCAACGACTACAACCCGATCGTCGCGTACATCGGTGTGCTGCCCGCCCACCGCGGCCACGGCTACATCGACGACATCCTCGCCGAAGGCACCCGGGTGCTGGCCGCGCAGGACGGTGTGGAGCGCGTCCGGGCCGCCACCGACCTCGGCAACGTCCCGATGGCCAGGGCTTTCGCACGTCTCGGGTACGTGAACTTCGAGCGGGCCTTCGACATGGTGTGGGACTGACACACGGTGCGCGGATGAACCCTGTGGACGGACCGCCGGAGCACCGGTTAGGGTGACGGCTCCGCCCGAGAACCGAGGAAGGAGGCGAGAACAGTGCGTACACCCACCATTTCGTTCCCGCGCTCCCGTCCCGTTCGCCGGGCGGCTTCGGTTTCTGTCTGACCGGGAGCGCACCGCTTCTTCCGGAGGACTGTTCCATGACCGATCTGGTCGTCCGCGCGCTCACCGAGAGCGACGCACACCTTTTCCACACCATGCGGGGCCGTGACCTCGTCGGCCGCGCCGCGTTCGGGCACCGGTACGCCACTGCGGACAACGGCGGCGACTACCGCCCCGAGTGGACCTGGGTCGCCCTGCGCGACGGTGTCGTGGTGGCCCGTGCCGCCTGGTGGGCCGGGCCCCACGACACCGAGCCGGTGCTGCTCAACTGGTTCGACTTCGCCGACGGCGAGGAGTCGGCGGGCGCCGAACTGCTGCGCCGCGCACCGCTGCACGCCGAGTACGAACTGAGCCTGCCCGCCGACTGGCGGGAGCGGCCGGATGTCCGGGCCGCCGCGGAGGGCCGGATCTCCGCCGCCCGCGCGGCCGGGATGAAGCCGCTGGTCGAGCGGTACAACTACCGGTGGAAGCCGGAGTTCGGCCTGCCCGAGCGGCCGGGACGGCTGGAGTTCCGGCCGGAGCCGGACGACGAGGTGATCCTCGATGTGCTGCGCCGGGTCCACTCCGTCACGCTGGACACCCATGCCCGAAAGGCCATCGAGGCCGGCGGTCCGGAGCGGGCGGCGCGGGAGGAGCTCGACTTCTTCCACTGGTGCCCCTCGCCGCGCTCCTGGTGGCAGTTGGCGTACACCGCCGCCGGTGAACTGGCCGGTATCCAGGTGCCCGCCCACAACCCGTCCGGCCCGTGCGTCGCCTTCATCGGTGTCGTGCCCGAGCAGCGGGGGCACGGCTACGGGTACGACCTGCTCGCGGAGTGCACCCACTTCCTGGCGGCCGAGGGCGCCGAGTTCATCGCGGGCGCCACCGACCGGGGCAATGTGCCGATGGCGGCCGCGTTCGCGAAGGCCGGTCATCGCATCAACCAGGAACGCGTCCATCTCGCGTGAGTTCAGGGGCGGTTTGCGCCAGCCATCGCAGGCGCAGCCGCTGCGCGGCGGGGATCTTCGCGTCCTCGCCGCGCGGCCCCACGCCGAGCAGCAGATTGCCGCCCCGGGCCGCCGTCTCCCGTACCAGCGATTCCAGCGCCTGCCGGCCGAGGTGCGCCTCGGGCGGGGAGTTGCGGTTGTAGCCGAAGCCGTGGTCGACGGAGCGGGTGATCTCGTACGGGTCCGGTCCGGCGTGGCGGGCGGACTCCGGGGTACGGAAGTCGTAGTACGGGGGCCTGCGCGGCACGAAGCCCCCGCCCCGGGCGGTGGTGCGGCGTTCCCAGTTGTTGTACAGGGCCTTGGCGCCGGGGGCGGACAGTGTGCGCCAGACCGGTGCGCGGGGCAGCAGCCGGTCGTTGACGACGCCGTGCGGGACGGTGAAGCGGTAGTACTCGACGATCCTCTGGACGTCGGTGCGTGAGCCGGGCCAGGCGATGTCGTTCCAGAGTATGTCGGGGTGGTGACGGCGGATCAGTTCGCGCAACTGGGCGCCGGCGTAGGCCGGATAGCGGCCGCGCGGGACGGCCGAGACGGTGTCCGCGCCGGTTTTGATCGGGCGGTCGTCGAAGGTCCAGTCGAGTCCGCCGGAGTAGTGGATGCCGAACCGCAGCCCCTCGGCCCGTACGGCTTCGGCGAATTCGCCGACGACGTCGCGCGGGGTGTGCCAGCCGGCCCGGTGCGGGTTGGTGACCTCGGAGGGCCAGAGGCAGAAGCCGTCGTGGTGCTTGGTGACGAGAACGGCGTAACGGGCGCCCGCGGCACGGAAGTCACGGGCCCACGAGGTGGGATCCCACTGCTCCAGGGCGTCGTTGAAGTCGCCCCCGAAGGCGGTGTACGGGCGGCTGCCGTAGGTCGCGCGGTGGTGGGCCGAGACGGGGCTGCCGGGGAACCGGAGCGCGTTCTCGTACCACTGCGCGTACGGCGTCCAGCCGAGCGGCGATCGGCGCCCGGCCGGGGGGAGTTCGGCCGCGGGGACGTACGGCGGGGCCCAGCCCGGCACGGAGGCGGGCGTCCAGTGCACGAATATCCCGAGGCCGGCCCGGGACCACCATGAAGCAACCATGCCGCGAAGTATGGATCACTCCGGGGGCCGTCCGTCGGGTCAGTGTGCCGGGCTGCCCGTCTTCTGCGTACGGATCAGGTCGCGGTACCAGGCGTAGGAGTCCTTGGGGGTCCGGCGCAGCGTCTCGTAGTCGATGTGGACGAGACCGAAGCGCTTGCTGGCGCCCTCGGTCCATTCGACGTTGTCGGTGAGTGACCAGGTGAAGTAGCCGCGTACGTCGACTCCGGCGTCGATGGCCGTGCGCAGGGCCCGCAGGTGGCCTTCGAGGTAGGCGATCCGGCGGCTGTCCTCGGCGGGCTCGTCGACGGCGCAGCCGTTCTCGGTGATGTAGAGCGGGGGGAGCCGGTCGCCGTAGCGGGTGTGGAGCTGGACGAGGGTTTCGCGCAGGCCGTCGGGGACGACGGGCCAGCCGAAGTCGGTCTTCTCGTAGCCCTCTATCTCGCGGATGCCGAAGGGGAGTTCGGGGGGCAGCCGGTAGCCGGAGAAGGTCTCCGGGGTGCTGGTGTCGGGGGCGCCGACGAGGGTGGGGTTGTAGTAGTTGATCCCGTACCAGTCGAGCGGGGTGGAGATGGTCGTGAGGTCGTCCTCGACCGGGCCCGGCATCAGGGCGGCGATGTTCTCGTCGGGGTAGCGGCCGGTGAGGACCGGGTCGGCGAACATCCAGTTGGTGATGGTGTCGTACAGTTCCGCGCCCAGCCGGTCCTCGTCGCGGTCGCCGGCGGTCCAGACGGGGGTGTGCGAGACGGCGATGCCGATGTTGTCGGCGCCCGCGCCGCGCAGCGCGCGCACGGCGAGGCCGTGGGCGAGGAGCTGGTGGTGGGCGGCGGGCAGGGCGTCGAAGAGGAGGGTGCGGCCCGGTGCGTGCTCGCCGAGTGCGTAGCCGAGCAGTGTCACTTCGGCCGGTTCGTTGATGGTGATCCACATCGGTACGCGGTCGGCGAGGCGTTCGGCGACGATGCCCGCGTACTCGGCGAAGCGGTAGGCGGTGTCGCGGTTGAGCCAGCCGCCCTCCTCGTCGAGCGGCAGTGGGGTGTCCCAGTGGTAGAGGGTGGGGGCCGGGGTGATGCCGTGGGCGCACAGTTCGTCGACGAGGCGGTCGTAGAAGTCGAGCCCCTGCGGGTTGACCGGTCCGCTGCCGCCGGGCACGACGCGCGGCCAGCTGACGGAGAACCGGAAGGCGTCGGCGCCGAGGCCGGCCAGCAGGGCGACGTCCTCGCGGTAGTGCTGGTGGAAGCCGGTGCCGCGGGTGGTGTCGGTGCCGTCCTTGATCCGTCCGGGCTGTGCGGCGAAGGCGTCCCAGCCGGAGGGGCCCTTGCCGTCGGTGTCGGACGCCCCCTCGGTCTGGAAGGCGGACGCTGAGGCTCCCCAGAGGAAGCCGGGCGGGAACGACGGCACAGTCATCTCGGCCTCCACAGCCGTACGAGGGAGTGCGTATTGAGCGGAACCTGACGGGGCAATGATCAGAACCAGACCTTAATCGCCAGTAACGGGCTCGATCCAGTGTTGTGGGCCGGTGATCGTGGCCGCTGCCCACGACGGGGCGCGGGCGATGAGACGAGGAGCGTTGCATGCTGTTCGAGGTATGGGCACCGGAGGCGGACGGGGTGGGGCTGCGGCTGGCGGGCGAGCCGTGGGAGATGGAGCGTGATCCGGCCCGTTCCGGCTGGTGGACGGCCGAGGCGCCGGCGTCGGACGGGGACCGCTACGGCTTCGTCCTGGACGGGGGCGGGAGCGCCGGACGAGTGCTCCCCGATCCGCGTTCACGGCGCCAGCCGGACGGGCCGGACGGCGAGAGCGCCGTCGTCGACCACTCGTTGTTCGATTGGCGCGGGGACTGGCCGGGCCGGGGGCTGCCGGGCGCTGTGCTGTACGAGCTGCACATCGGTACGTACACCGAGGAGGGCACCTTCGACGCCGCGGCCGCCCGGCTGGGGCATCTGGCCGAGCTCGGTGTCACCCATGTGTCGCTGATGCCGGTCTGCCCGTTCCCCGGCACCCACGGGTGGGGGTACGAGGGGGTGTCGCTGTGGGCGGTGCACGAGCCGTACGGCGGACCGGACGGGCTGAAGCGCTTTGTCGACACGGCGCACGGTCTGGGGCTCGCGGTCCTGCTGGACGTGGTCCACAACCATCTCGGCCCGTCCGGCAACCACCTGCCCGCCTTCGGCCCGTACTTCACCGAGACCCATCACACGCCGTGGGGGGCGGCGGTCAATCTGGACGCCCCCGGTTCGGACGAGGTGCGGGCCTTCCTGCTGGGCAGCGCGCTCGGCTGGCTGCGGGACTACCGGCTGGACGGGCTGCGGCTGGACGCGGTCCATGCCCTGGCCGACGGCCGGGCGCTGACCTTCCTGGAGGAACTGTCGACGGCGGTTGACTCGCTCGCGGCGGAACTGGGCCGTCCGCTGCCGCTGATCGCCGAGTCCGACCTCTGTGACCCGAGGACCACGACACCGCGCGAATCGGGCGGCATCGGGCTGCACGCCCAGTGGAACGACGACTTCCACCACGCCCTGCACACCGCGCTGACCGGTGAGTCCCAGGGCTATTACGCGGACTTCGCGCAGGCTCCGCTGGCCGCCGTAGCCAAGACCGTGACCAGCGCGTTCTTCCACAACGGGACGTACTCCAGTTTCCGGGGCCGGACCCACGGCCGTCCCGTCGACATCGCCCGCACGCCCGCCCACCGTTTCGTCGGCTACGCCCAGACCCACGACCAGATCGGCAACCGCGCCCTGGGCGACCGGCTCTCCGCGACGCTCTCCCCCGGCCTGCTGGCCTGCGCCGCGGCCCTCGTGCTGACCGGGCCCTTCACTCCGATGCTGTTCATGGGCGAGGAGTGGGGCGCCCGCACCCCCTGGCAGTTCTTCACCGACCACACCGATCCGGAGCTCGCCGCGGCGGTCCGCAACGGCCGGCGGCGCGAGTTCGCGGCGCACGGCTGGGCGGCGGACGAGGTTCCGGACCCGCAGGACCCGGCCACCCGCGACCGCTCCTGTCTGGACTGGGACGAACCGTCGCGGGAGCCGCACGCCCGCCTGCACGCCTGGTACCGGGAGCTGATCGCGCTGCGCCACGCGCTGCCCGACCTCAGCGATCCGGATCTGGCGTCGGTGCGCACCGCCCACGACGAACAGGCGCGCTGGCTGGCGTACCGCAGGGGCGATCTGCGGATCGCGGTCAACCTGGGCGAGAAGCCGGCCACGATCCCGCTGGGCGGTGGCCGGCACCGGGGCGGCGGGGACCGGGTGGTGGCGGCGTGGTTGCCGGTGGCGGCCCCGGGCGCCGACGGGCTGCTGCATCTGCCGCCGGAGTCGTGCGTGGTGCTGGCGGACGGCTGAGCCGAGGGGCCGGGCGCGGCGGCCGGGCCCCGCGTGCGGCTACTCGACGATCGCGAGCTCGCGTGCCGTGTTGTTGAGGCGGCGGCCGCCGTCCTCGGTCACGGTCACGATGTCCTCGATCCGTACCCCGAACCGGCCCGGCAGGTAGATGCCCGGCTCCACCGAGAAGCACATCCCGGGCACCAGCGGCTGCTCCTCGCCCTCGATCATGTACGGCGGTTCGTGGGTGGTGACGCCGATGCCGTGGCCGGTGCGGTGGATGAAGCGTTCGCCGTAGCCGAACTCGGTGATGACGGCGCGGGCCGCCCGGTCGATCTCCTGGCAGGCGACGCCCGGCCGGACCGCCTTGCAGCCCGCCTCCTGCGCCTCCCGCACGATGTCGTGGACCCGCTGCTCCTCGGCGGTGGGCTCGCCGACGTGGACCGTGCGGGAGGTGTCCGAGCCGTAGCCGTGCTTGAGGCCGCCGAAGTCGAGTACGACCATGTCGCCCCGCTCGATGGTGCGCTCCCCGGCCTCGTGGTGCGGGTTGGCGCCGTTGGGGCCGGAGCCGACGACCGTGAAGTCGACCTGGGAGTGCCCGAACCGCTTGAGCAGTCCGGCCAGTTCGGCCGCGATGTCGGTCTCCTTGCGGCCGGAGAAGCGCACCTTGAGGATCTCGCCGTACGTGGCGTCGGCGGCGGCTCCGGCGGCCGCCAGCCGCTCCAGCTCGGGGGCGTCCTTCACGGCGCGCAGCATCGGCAGGGCCTCGGTGAGCGAGACGTACGAGGTGTCCGGCAGCGCCCGCCGGAGCCCGAGCAGATGCATCGCCCAGGCGTTGTCGCTGATCCCGAACCGGCCGTGGCCGTCGAGCAGCGGGGCGGTGACGGCGTAGGGGTCCTGGCCGTCGGTCCAGTCCCGCAGGGTGAGCGCCGGGGCGCCGACGGCCTCCTCCGCGTCCGGGGCCTCCAGCGTCGGAACGACGAGGACCGGGTCCTGTCCCGGTGCAAGGACGAGGACGGTGAGGCGTTCGGTGTTCACGGGCCGGTAGCCGGTGAGGTGGACGAGGTCGGGGCCGGGGGCGACCAGCACGCCCGCGAGCCCGGCCTCGGCTGCGGCGTCGGCCGCGCGCGTCATGCGGGCCCGGTAGTCGTCGGCGGTGAACGGCACAGGCTGGTTCTGGCTGGACATGCGGGACCTCCTGGCGGCGCAATACGGCACACAGCATCCTGCCCGTCCGGACGGGCCGACGCGAGCGGGCCCCGGGGTTCCCGGTCCGGCCCCTGGGCGGGGCCCCGTCCTCGTGTCGGCCCCCGTGGACCCCGTCGACCCGAAGCGGGGTTGACGACCCAAGTCGGCCAAGAAGGATTCCGGCCAACTTGCCGAATCTCCCTTTACAGGGTGCACGGGCCTACAGATGATCTTCTCCGAGCCTTCACAGGAAGGCTGGATCAGGGGGATGTTCCATGAAGAAGTTCGGCAGAACGGCGGCCCTGGCCGTTTCGACCGCGGCCCTGGCCTCCGGCGTCCTCGCCACGCCGGCCACCGCCGCCCAGGTCGGCATCGACCAGGTGACGAGCAGCACCATCTCCGTCCACACCCGCGGCGACGGCACCCGGGCACCCGCGGCGCTGGGCGACCCCGCGGAATGGGGAGTGGTGGAGGTCACGATCCCCGACGCGGCGGAGGGCGGCGTCACGCCGATGAAGATCGTCGAGGTCGGTGGCGGGAAGTGGAGCTACGGCTGGCAGGCCCGCGACAACTACAAGTACTGCTACTCGAACTATTACCACGGCAGTGTGAAGCACGGTTCGACCGTGAACATGGCCGGATACATCATCAAGGACACCAAGCCCGCCGGGCAGACGTCCAACGCCCACCACACGGCGGGGCTCGCCTACACCTGCTACACGTACTACGCCAAGTACTAGATCCCCCGCACGGTGTCATGTGCCCCGGGTTCCCGCGCGATCGTCGCCGCGGGAACCCGGGGCGTCCGCCGTCTCTCTCCCGTCAGGCGTCCGGCGTCACCGGGCCGCGGTCAGCGGGCCCCCTTGCCCTCCAGGTAGGCCAGCACCGCGAGTACCCGTCGGTGCACCGTGCCGTCGTCGGGTTCCAGGCCGAGCTTGACGAAGATCGAGCCGATGTGCTTGCTCACCGCCCGTTCCGTCACGACCAGTTCGGCGGCGATGGTGCCGTTCGCCTTGCCCTGCGCCATCAGTTCCAGCACCTCGCGCTCGCGCGGGGTGAGGCTGCGCAGCGGCTCGGCCGACGACTTGCGGGTCAGCAACTGGGTCACCACCTCGGGGTCGAGCGCCGTGCCGCCGCCCGCCACCCGTTCCAGCGCCTGGAGGAACTGTTCGACCCGGCCGATCCGGTCCTTCAGGAGATAGCCGATGCCCTGCGCGCCCCGGGCGAGCAGCTCGGCGGCGTACGTCTCCTCCACGTACTGCGAGAGCACCAGGATCGGCAGTTCGGGCAGCTCCGCGCGGGCGGCGAGCGCGGCGCGCAGTCCCTCGTCGCGGAAGGTGGGCGGAAGCCGTACGTCGAGCACGGCGGCGTCCGGGCGGTGTTCCAGCAGGGCGGGCAGCACCTCGGGCCCGGTCGCCACGTCGGCCACCACCTCGTGGCCCGAGCTGGTGAGCAGCAGGATCAGGCCCTCCCGCAACAGCGCGTTGTCCTCGGCGATCACGATCCGCACGGCAGCTCCACTTCGATGTCCGTCGGCCCCCCGATGGGGCTGCTGATGCGGGTGGTGCCGTCCAGAGCGGCGATCCTCCGCCCGATGCCGACCAGACCGCTGCCGGTGGAGGGGTTCTGCGAGGTGCCGTGCCGTTCGTCCGCGCCGCCGCGCCCATTGTCGCTGATGGTCACGCGCAGGCTGCCGGGGGTACGGGCGATACGGACGGTCGCCGCCGTCGCACCGCTGTGTTTGCTGATGTTGGTGAGTGCCTCGGCGACGACGAAGTAGGCGGCGGCCTCGATCGCGGCCGGAAGCCGCCGGCCGTCCTCCACACCGTCCAGCTCCACCGCTGCGGGCACGCCCGCGTCGGCGGCCAACGCCCTTACCGCACCCGCCAGTCCGCGGTCCGTCAGCACCGGGGGGTGAATGCCACGCACGACGTGCCGGAGCTCCGCGAGGGCCGCCTCCGCGCCGTCCTGCGCCTCGTCCAGCCGGACCCGCGCGGCGGCGGGGTCGCTGTCGAGGAGCTGTCTGGCGAGGCCGATGCGCAGGGACAGGGCGACGATCCTGGCCTGGGCGCCGTCGTGCAGATCGCGTTCGATGCGGCGCAGTTCGGCGCCGTGCGCCTCCACCGCACCGGCCCGGCTCTCGGTCAGCTGGGCGATGCGCTCGGCGAGCGCGGTGGACGGCGAGGAGGTGAGCAGGGACCTGGTCCAGCCGGCCGACAGGTCGGCGAGCACGCAGTGCCAGCGCAGCACCCAGCCGGGCCGCTCGGGCACCGGTGTGCCGTATTCGTCGGCGGCCCGCCGGTCCAGCAGGTGCACGACCGGGAGCGCGGCGCCATCCACGAGGAGCCCGATCGGCCACAGCACCATGGCCACGTATCCGACGGCATTGCCCATGAGCGCCTGGAGCGGCAGCCAGAGCGCGTCGCGCCACACCGTCGGATCGGTGAGTACGCGCCGCACCCGCTCGGAGAGTTCGGCGCTGTCCAGCGACGGATAGGGCGTCGGTGTGAACGCGACGCCCAGCCGCTTCGCCGCCCTGCGCCGCTCGTACTCCGCGAACCGGCGCAGCACCTTGGCGGCCTCCGGCAGCGCGGGCAGCCCGATGATCACGGCGCCGAACAGCAGGACCGCCACCACCAGGAACGCGCTCACATACGCGAGCAGCGCGACCCCGATGCCGACGGCCAGATAGCGCGACGCGTCCCAGGAACGCCGGACGGCGACTGTCAGCGGGGCGGGTGCGGTGCTCATGACGGACCACGTTACGGGGGTTGTCCTGCCGCTGGAGTGGGGCCCTCCCCCGAGCCTCGGTGGAGCTGGCTGTACCCCCCTTCCGGGACCGTGCACTCTCGCCCGGCCGGCCCTCGGTTCATAGCGTTTACGCAGGTCGGAACGGTCCGGCGGGGCAGGCGAAGGAATGGTGGAATCAACGGTGGACACGATCACGGCGGTGCGGGCGTCCGCGCTGAGTCTGGAGTCGGTGAGCCGGCGCCATGGCCGGGGCGGCCGGGAGACGACCGCGCTCGACGCGGTCAGCTGCGCGGTGCCGGTGGGCAGTTTCACCGCGGTGGTGGGCCCTTCGGGCTCGGGGAAGAGCACGTTCCTGCAGTGCGCGGCGGGGCTGGACCGTCCGACGGAGGGCACGGTACGGATCGGGGGGACCGATCTCGGTGCGCTCTCCGAGGCGGCGCTGACCAGGTTGCGCCGGGACCGGATCGGTTTCGTCTTCCAGTCGCACGCGCTCAATCTGGTGTCCTCGCTGAGCATCGAGGAGAACGTCGTGCTGCCACTGGTGCTGGCGGGCGCCGACCCGCAGGACGAGCGGGTGCTGAGCCGCGGGCGGGATCTGCTGACCCGGGTCGGCCTGGCGGGGCGCGGCGCGCAGGGGCCCTCGACGCTCTCCGGCGGGCAGCAGCAACGGGTCGCGGTGGCAAGGGCGTTGGTGACCGAACCCGAGGTGATCTTCGCGGACGAGCCGACGGCCTCCCTGGATCCGGAGTCGGCGGAGCTGGTGCTCGGTCTGCTGCGGGAGGCGGTGCGGATCGACGGCCGTACGGTCGTCATGGTCACCCATGATCCGGTGGCGGCGAGCTGGGCGGACACCGTGCTGACGATGGACGGCGGCCGGCTGCGATGAGCACGACCGTACGCAAGAACAGGACCGGGAAGACGACCGGGAAGAGGGGCGGGGCCGGCGGCGAGCGGGCGGCCCGTCCCGGGGCGGATGTGCGGGCCGGGGCCCGGCGGGCGTCGGCGTTTCTCGCCCGGCGTTCCCTGAAGGCCCACCGCCGGGCCTGGGGCGCGGTGTTCACGGCGACCGCGGCGGCGGCCGCGCTGATCGGCGCCTTCGCCTTCGTCGTCGGTTCGCTGCTGCTGGCGCAGCCGCCGGTGGAGCGTTACTCGGCGGCCGACGCGGTGGTGGCGGCCGACCAGCGGGTGACATACACGGCGAAGCCGTGGGGCAGCGAGCCGCAGACCGCGACGGCGTATCTGCCGGAACGGGTGCGGCTGGACCGGTCCGTGGTGGCGAAGGCGGCGAGCGCGCGGGGCGTCGCGAAGGCCGTCGCGGACGATTCGGTCCCGGTGACGGTGACAGGGACGGGGACGGGGACGGGGACGGGA
>NZ_JBCEWQ010000182.1:0-16192 GCF_038448545.1 Streptomyces sp. CLV115 | reverse complement strand
GGGTCTCAGAGGTGGGGGGATCGAGCGGCCGCCCGGGTCGACGGGTAGCGACGACCTTGCCCGCCGGGCAAGCCGACGGGCAAGGGATTTGAGCCAGTTCTGAGCTTCCGGCCCTCTTCTGACCTGCTACTTCTTCTTGTTCGCCGGGGCTCCGGCGGCCTGTGGCTTCTTGAACCCGATGTCCTGGTAGTGGGGTGTCCCGAAGCCGAAGGCGCCGACGTTCGCCAGTTTCCTGTTCGCCGCCACGAGCTGCGGGCGCTGGTAGAGCGGAATGGATCCGGCGGCGGCCCAGATCCGGGCGTCGGCCTGCTTCATCAGATCCCGGGCGGCGTCCTCGTCCAGCTCCGAGACCGCCCGGTCGAAGAGCTGGTCGATGTGGTCGGTGCCGACCCGGGTGTAGTTCTGCTCGACCAGCAGCGAGCCGTCGGTGGCGGGCACCGGCTTGGCGAAGATCGGGCGGTCGTCGGTGGCCGGGTAGGCGGTGGCGGGCCAGGAGTACAGGGCCAGGTCGTAGTCGCCGGAGGCGACGTGGTCCCGGAAGTAGCTCTCGTCGGAGACCTTGGTGATCTCCGTACGGATGCCGACCGATTCGAGCATCGCCGAGATCTTGTCCCCGACGCTGCGCAGCGGCTGCGAACCCGGACCGGACGGCAGGACGAAGCGCAGCGTCAGCGGCTTGCCGTCCTTGCCGAGCGGACCGCGGCGCCCGTCGGCCGCCCGTGCGGGGGCCGCGGTGCCCGCGGGGGCGTACGCGCCGGTGGCGCCTCCCGGCCGCTTGTCCTGGGCGGTGACCCTGGAGGGGACGTCCTCCGAGAGGCCGGACTCGGAGAGGTAGCCGGCCTGGCGCAGCAGTGCGGAGCTGTGGAACGCGGCGGCGGGGGCGGGGGCCAGTACGTGGGTGGCGTCGCCCGCCGGGTCGCCGTCGCCGGGGGCGGGCTCGCGCCGGTCCGCGCCGTCGCCGGGCTTGTCGTCGGTGCTGCCCGCCTTCCCGGCGGCCGGGCCCGTCCCCTTCTTCTCCGCTTCCTGCTTCTCCGCTTCCTTCTTCGCCGGTTTCGCCGGATCCTGCTTCGCCGGGTCCTTCTTGCCGGCCTCGCTGCCCGCCTTGGTGCCGTCCGGCTTCTCGACCGCGCCCTCCGGCGTCCAGCCCGCGTCGGCCAGCAGCGCCTGCGCCTCCTCGGTGTCCTGGCCCCCGAGCGCGTCGCTGCTGTCCTTGTACGCGGGCTGCCCGGCCAGCGCCAGATGGCTGCCGAGCGGCCGCGCGGGCAGGCCGAGCGGCCCCAGCACGGTGTCCACGAGTTCCTGGCGGTCCAGTGCGCGGGCGACCGCCCGGCGCACCCGGTCGTCGGCGAGCGGACCGGACTCGCCATTGAGCGCGAGCTGGGTGTAGGCGGGCTCCAGCGACTTGCGCACCACATAGGCGCGCAGCCCGGCCTGCTCGGCGGCGATCACGTCGGCGGCGGCCCGGTTCTTCTCCCTGGCGGCCTGTGCGGCAGCCGCCTCCTCGGCGTTCGAGCCGTGCGACACCGCCCAGGAGCGCAGGGCCGCGGCCGGGCCCTCACCCGCGCCGGGGCCCTGGGCGAGCGGCTGCCCGTCGGCACCCTTGCCGCCGGCCGCCTGCACGATCCGGTGGGCCGCGGCGGCGTCCACGTCGGCCACGTCGACCCGGCCCGCGGCCAGGGCCCCGGTCCGGTCCTTGGGGGCGACGGCCCGGAAGACCAGTGAGTCGAGTTTGGCCGGGTTCCCCCACCAGCGTGGGTTGCGGACCAGTGCGACCTGGCCCGTCGCCTTGTCCACGCCGCGCAGCCGGAACGGTCCCGAGGTGGCCTTCAGGGTGGTCCGGGCCCCGTCGTTGAAGGCGTCCGGCGAGCCGGTCACGTCCTTCGGATAGAGCGGGGAGAACAGCGAGCGCCAGTCCGCGTACGGCTTGGCGAAAGTGACCCGTACCTCAAGGTCGTCGGCGCCGCGCTCGATCTTCTCGATGCGCTCGTAGCCGGCGTTGCGGGCGGTCCAGAACGCCGAGTCCTTGCCGCTCAGCGCCCGCCACTGGGACACGAAGTCGGGCGCCCCGATCTCCCGGCCGTCGCTCCACACCGCCTGCTGGTTGAGCCGGTAGAGCACCACCTGCCGCGGCTCGCTCTCGACCACCTTCGCGGACTCCAGATAGTCCGGGTTGAGCTGCGGCCGGCCCTGTGCGTCCAGCGGGAAGAGCGTCGGCAGCAGGGCGCCGGTGATCCGGGTGGTGGTGCTGTCGGCATCCGCCTGGAAGGCGTTGAGGGTGGTGGGCAGGGCGTCGACGGCCCAGTTGACCGTGCCGCCCTCGGCGACCGCACTCCGGCCGGCGACCGCGATGTCCTGGGGGGCCGTCACACCGGTCGCGCCGTCGTCGGAGCTGCAGCCGGCCAGCACGGGGAGCGTCAGCACGCCCGTCGTGAGGAGCGCGAGGGAGCGGCGCTTTCGGGCCGTCCCGCGCGGGACGCCGACGTGGGACATGGCTGATACCTCCGGGGCCGGCCCGACCCACCCGTCCACGGGTGTGCCAGATTGTGCGTTTCTGGTGGCATATGCAGTTGATCACACCGATTCCTTCCCTCCACTGAAGGCGCCCCCGCGCGGGCGGGGGCGCAGACACGGCGCGACGGCACCGAACCTCACCCGTGCGGCGGAGCGCCCCGGTCTACCGCGCCGCACGGGAGCCGCTCGGGCCGGCCCGGGGAATCGTTCACCGGGAACGCTCCCCGGGCTCGCCCCGGGTCTCACCCCCGGGAATCGAGGGATCAGCCGGCATCGGTGATCAGCCGGGCAGTGGCGACCAGCCGGCCACGGGATCAGCCGAGCAGCGCGACGATCGCCTCCGTCGTGTCCGTCTCGCCCAGGCGCGGGAAGATCTTCTCGACGCTGTTGCGGTGCGCGTCCGCGTCCATGTCGGTGACCGCGTCCGTGGCGATCGTGACGTTGTAGCCGTGCTCGTACGCCGAGCGCGCGGTGGACTCGACGCCGATGCTGGTCGCGATGCCGGCCAGGACGACCTGAGTGACACCGGCGCGGCGCAGCCGGAGGTCGAGGTCGGTGCCGTGGAAGGCGCCCCAGGTGCGCTTGGTGACCACGATGTCGCCGTCGCGCGGGCCGAGCTCGGGCACGATGCCCGCCCAGGGGGCCGGCGCCGGGCCGCCGGCCCCCATCGGGGTCTCGTTGCGGCCGGGGGCGCCGTCGACGACATGGACCAGGACGACCGGGAGGCCCTTGGCGCGGAAGGCGTCGGCGAGGGCCGCGGAGTTGGCGACGATGCCGTCGGCGGGGTGGGCGGTCTCCCGGCCGACGATGCCCTTCTGGAGGTCGATGACGACCAGGGCGGTCCTCGGGTCCAGGGTGGTGGCGGTCATGGTGATGCTCCTGTGCGGTGGGGTGAAGGGTGGGAATTCAGGTACGTGGGGAGTACGGGCCCGAGCGCGGGCGGGCGCCCGGCGCGGATTCAGGCACGGCGCCGTCACGGCCGTCTGCCCGGTACGCCCGGGACCTGGGCCGGAGCCCGGAGCCTGAGCCCGGGCCTGGGCCTGGGGCGCCTCCGGAGCCGGATCCGGAGCCGGATCCGACTTGCGACATTGCGGTCAAGTGACCTCCCAGGACCATGCCCGGGACCAGGACCAGGACCAGGACCAGGACCAGGACCGCGCCCGGGACCAGGGCCAGGACCGGGCCCAGGAGGTCACTTCCCGGCGGTCAGCCGGTCGATCAGCTCGGTGGCCTCGGCGACGGTGCGCCGCTCGTCCGCGTCGAGCCCGGCCGCGACGGCCTCGGCGAGCCAGTCGTGCTTCGCCGCCCGGACCTCGGCGAGCGAGGCGGCCCCGGCCGCCGTCAGCGACATCACCGCCTTGCGGCCGTCGGCCGGATCCGGCGCGCGCTCGACGAGCCCCTGGCTCTCCAGCGCGCCGAGGGTCAGCCGCATGGACTGCGGGCGCACGTACTCCGCGCGGGCCAGCGCGGCCGTGGTGGCCGGTCCCTCGCGGTCCAGCCGGGACAGCACCGACCGCTGTGTCGGTGTGAGCAGTGCGCCCGACGACGTACTGCGCAGCCGTCGCAGCAGCCGGCCGACCACGGCCGTGAGCCGGGTCGCCAGCTCCTCGGCACTCGGCTCGGCGGACGACGCGGCGCGGCGGCCCGGAAGGGTGGTTCCAGTGGGTTCCGGCATGCCCCCAACGTAAAAGGTGCACAGGACATCTTGCAAGGTTGCCTGTCTTCCTTCGGGACGGTCTTGCCCGTCACGCGGCCCGCGATCTAGGGTGAATGCGCTTTCAGAAAAGGGTCGGTACATGCAACAGCAGGTGCTTCGGTACGGAACAAGAAGCGGACGGTCGGTCGAGTGAGCGCCCCAACGGTGTACGACGTCGCCGAGCGGTCCGGCGTCTCCATTGCCACGGTCTCGCGGGTCTACCGCACCCCCGATTCGGTCCGCGCCCAGACCCGCGAGCGGGTCCTCGAAGCCGCCCGCCAGCTCGGTTACGTACCCAGTGGGAACGCCCGGGGCCTGGCCAGCAGGACCACCGGTGTGCTCGGCCTCTGCTTCCCCGACTACGCGGACCCCGACGCCGAGGCCGACGCCGAGGCGGACAGCGACGCCGACGACGCGGTGATGCTCTACTCCGACCAGATCATCCGCGGCATGGAGCGGGCGGCACGGCGGCACGGATACGCGCTGCTGATCGCCGCCTCTCTGGAGGGCGGCCCGGAGAGCCTCGTCGCGAAGGTCGCGGGGCGGGTCGACGGCTTCGCCGTGCTGGCGCAGACGGTACCGACCGAGGACCTCGAAGTGATATCGCGCCGGCTCCCGGTGGTGATGATCGCCGGCCCCCGCGAGATCGACCACCTCGACCACATCGTCGTCGCGAACGCCGACGGCGAGCGCGAACTGACCCGGCACCTGATCGAGGACCACGGGCTGCGCCGGCTCGCCTTCGTCGGCGGCGAGGTGGAGTCGCCGGACGCCGAGGCACGGTTCCTCGGTTTCCGGCAGGCGTGCCGCGAAGCCGGGCTGCCGGTGCCGGACGCGCCCGATCTGCGGGCCGAGATGATGACGCAGGCCGAGGGAGCGCGTGCGGCGGAGGCGCTGCTGGACCGGGAGGGCGAACGGCCGCAGGGGGTCCTCTTCGCCAACGACCAGATGGCGGTGGGCGCGCTGCGCGCGCTGGAGCGGCGCGGGGTTCGGGTGCCCGAGGACATCGCGGTGACCGGCTTCGACGGGATTCCGCTGAGCCGGATCGTCCGGCCGCCGCTGACGACCGTACGCCAGCCGATCCGCCAACTCGGCGAGCAGGCGGTGGAGTTGCTGGTCCAGCGGCTGAGCAACAGCGGCAGCGAGCCGGTGTCGCTGATGCTCCCGGTGTCCCTGATCCGCCGCGCCAGCTGCGGCTGCGGCTGACGGGAACCGGCCCGGGCGGGCCGGCCCCCGTACCGGCTATCGGGCCCGGCCCAGCCGCTCCCCGAAGAACCGCTGCCGGGCCGCCCGGAGCTCCGCCGCCTCGGCCGCCGTGCCCTGGTACTCGAAGTGCCCCGCGTCCAGCACGTGCAGCTCGTGCTCGCCGGCCAGCGCGTTGTGCACGGCGAACTGTCCCGGCGGCGGCACCGAGGGGTCGAAGAGCGCCGCGGCCACCAGGGTGGGCACCTCCAGCCGCGTCGCGGCCGTGGCGGCGTCGAAGTACGGCAGCACCTCGGTGACCTCGGGGTGGTCGCGGTGGTGGGCCCGCACCGACTCGCCGCTGCCGATGCACTGCAGGGTGAGCCGCAAGGGGTGGTTGCCGAAGGTCGGCACCGTCAGCTGTGCGGCCCCGAACCGGTCGTCCCAGGGCAGCGCCAGCGCGCCCAGCCCGCCGCCGAAGCTCTCCCCGAGGTAGCCGAGGCCGGGGCCGCCCTCCCCCGGCGCCAGCTCCGGCACCAGCTCGTGCAGCGCCGACGCCGCGCACCACAGGTCCGCCACGCAGTCGCCGATGACATACGTGTCGCGCGACTCGATGCCGTGCAGCACATGCGCGGCGGACACGTCCGGGATGCCCTGGTGCAGCCCGCGCGACTTCATGCCCCGTACACAGGGCAGGATCGCCGCGGCCCGGGGCAGCGGCAGCGGCACATCGGGGCCCGGCTGCTCGCGGCCGCCGTACCCGTGCCCGATGACGAATCCGTACTCCGCCGCCCCCTCGACGGGCAGCGCCACCCAGCCGCCGATCCGCACGCCGCCCACCGAGGTGAAGGTCACGCCGTGGATCCGCACCCCGTCGCGCTCCTCCTCCACGGGACCGAGCTCCGGCTCCGTGGCGACCTTGCGGGCCTCCTGGTAGCACTCGCGCCAGAAGGCGTCGAAATCGTCCGGAGCGGCGGGAGCGGGGACGCTCAGCAGGTCCTGGAGCGTGTAGCCGTATGCCGGGTCGAAGGGGAAGTCATGTTCGAACGAAGCCATGACCACGACCGTAACGGCCCGCGCCCCGGCGGCACAGCCCCTTGATCATCATCGGGTGAGCAGCGAAATCGGTCACATCATGCCCAAATTCTCATTTGGCGCGCATACCGTGCCAAGTTGAACATTCAGATGTCCAGCACGTTGCACGAGTGTGACCTAGCACCCTCTTGCGGATTCCCGAATGTCTGCCGCAGAGTGATGTATGCGCTTACAGGCAGCGCATACATCAGGATTGCTCAAGGAGGAGCCCTCCATGCCCCGCACCGCCAGAAACGCCTCGATCGGCATCGCAGTCGCCGCCGCACTCACGCTCGGCCTGACCGCGTGCGGCAGCTCCGGCGACGATGTCGCCGCGGACAAGAAGCAGACGCTCACCGTCTGGGCCATGGGGGCCGAGGGCGAGAAGCTCGCGGATGTGGCCAAGGTCTACGAGAAGGCCAACCCGAACATCACCGTCAAGGTGACCCCGGTCGGCTGGGACGTCGCCCACCAGAAGCTGGTCTCCGCGGCCGCCGCCGGCACCCTGCCGGACGTGGCGCAGATGGGCGGCAGCTACATGGGCGAGTTCGCCGAGCTGGGCGTTCTGGAGCCGGTCGACACCAAGACCTTCGACGAGAAGGACTTCTTCCAGTCCGGCTGGAAGCAGGGCGAGGTGGACGGCCAGGCGTACGGCGTGCCGTGGTACGTCGACACCCGCGTCCTCTACTACCGCACCGACCTGGCCGAGAAGGCCGGCGTCACCAAGGCTCCGACCGACTGGAAGGAGATGCAGGACCTCGCCTCGGCCTACCAGAAGAAGGCCGGGACCAAGTGGGGCCTGTCCATCCAGCCCAGCGGCCTGGACACGGTGCAGAACTTCTACTCCTTCCTGTACTCGGCCGGCGGCGAGATCGTCAACGACAAGGGCGAGGCCGTCATCGACAGCCCCGAGGCCGTCAAGGCGCTCAAGGAGTACGGCTCGTACTTCGACAAGGGGCTCTCCAACAAGTCCGTGCAGCCCGGCTACGACGTGGTCAAGGACTTCGGCAACGGCCGCGTCCCGATGTTCTTCGGCGGCCCCTGGCACGTCACCCTGCTGAACGAGGGCCAGCCGCAGATCAAGGGCAAGTGGGCGGTGGCCAACGTGCCCGCCGACAAGACCTCCGCCTCCATGGCGGGCGGCTCCTCCCTGGTGGTCTCCAAGGACAGCGAGCACAAGGCCGCGGCCACCGAGTTCATCAAGTACCTGACGGACACCAAGGGCCAGGTCGACTGGTACAAGCGCACCAAGGACCTGCCTGCCAACACCTCCGCGTGGACCTCCGGCGCCCTCGCCGACGACGCCGACCTCCAGGTGTTCAAGAAGCAGATGGACACCGCCAAGGCCTCCCCGTCGCTGTCCAACTGGACGGAGATCACCGACAAGGTCGACCAGGCCATCGCCAAGGTCACCCAGGGCAAGGCGTCCGCCGAGGACGCGCTCAAGACGGCCCAGTCCCAGATCGAAGGCCTTCTGAAGTAATCGAAGGCCGGATGAAGTAGGAGTCATGCGCACCATGACCGCAAAGGCCGCGCAGGCGGCCAAGGCGCAGGCCGGGCCGGGGACCTCCGGGTCCCCGGCCACCGGGCCCGCGGGTCGCCGGGGCGGCAAGAAGGCCTCGATGGGCGTGCAGAACGTGGCCGGCTGGCTGTTCTCCACCCCCTTCCTCGTCCTCTTCCTCGTCTTCATGGCGTTCCCGATCATCGCCACGCTGGTGATGAGCTTCACCGACTTCGGGCTGCGCAATGTGACGCACCCGCTGGACGCGAACTTCATCGGCTTCGAGAACTACGTCAAGCTGTTCGGCGACGAGAAGTTCCTCAAGTCGCTCTTCAACACGGCGTACTTCGTGGTGATCGGCGTCCCGCTGACGATCGGCCTCGGTCTGGTCGTCGCCGTACTGCTGAACAACGGCATCGACCGGGCACGGACCTTCTTCCGCGTCGGCTTCTACGCCCCGGTGGTCACCACCATCGTCGCGGTCGCCGTGGTCTGGCGGTTCGTCCTCGACCCGAGCGACGGGCTCGTCGCGGGGCTCTTCTCCGAAGTGGGCCTCACCTCGCCCGACTTCCTGGGCTCCGAGACGCTCGCCATGCCGTCGATGATCGCGATGGCGGTCTGGCGCAACCTCGGTACGGTCATGGTGCTCTTCATCGCCGGTCTGCAGGCCATCCCCACCGAGGTGCGGGAGGCCGCGCGGCTGGACGGCGCCGGTGTCTGGCAGGAGTTCAGGGGAATCACCGTGCCGCTGCTGCGGCCGACGCTGCTCTACGCCACGGTGATCACGACCATCGGTTACCTCAACGTCTTCGAGGAGCCGTTCGTGATGACCCAGGGCGGTCCCTCGGACTCCACCCTCACCGTCTCGCTGAACATGTACCGCGAGGGCTTCAACTTCTTCCACATGGGCTATGCGAGCGCCATGGCGTATGTCCTCTTCGTAGTGATCATGGGCATCACGGTGCTCCAGCTCCGACTGCTGAAGGACAACACGAAATGAGCGCCACCAGTGCACCGGGCGCCGTCTCGACGGCGCCGTCGAAGCAGCCCGGCAACACACCGCCGGCCGGGACGAAGAAGACCCGCAACCCGAAGCGCGTACTCGTCTACGTCCTGCTCTCGGTCGGCCTGCTGATCATGTCGGCGCCGTTCCTGTGGATGGCCCTGTCGGCCTTCAAGACACAGCAGGAACTGACGGCCAGCCCGCCGGTGTGGATCCCGACCGAGTGGACCCTGGACAACTTCCGGGAGCTGCTCGACAAGCTCGATCTGCCGCTGTACTTCATGAACTCGGTGATCGTGGCGGTGCTGGTCACCGTCTCGAACCTGGTGTTCTGCTCGATGCTCGGGTACGCCCTGGCCAAGCTGAACTTCGCCGGCCGCAACAAGATCTTCGGCCTGGTTCTCGGCGCCCTGATGGTGCCCGGCAACCTGATGCTGCTGCCGCTGTTCGTGCTGATGAGCAAGTTGCAGCTGATCGACTCGTACGCCGGTCTGGTACTGCCGTTCGCCGCCGGAGCCTTCGGGGTCTTCCTGATGCGGCAGTTCATGCAGTCGATCCCGGACGAGCTGCTGGAAGCCGCCCGGATGGACGGCGCCGGTGAGTGGTACATCTTCTGGCGGATCGTGATGCCGCTGGTGAAGCCCGCCCTGGCGACGCTGTCGATCTTCACGTTCCTGGGTTCCTGGAACAACTTCGTCTGGCCGCTCATCGCGACCAACGACCCCGACAAGTACACCCTGCCGGTCGCCCTGGCCACCTTCGCCACCGACCCCAACAAGGCGGGCGGCTCCAACGGCATGCTGATGGCCGGCTCCCTGCTGGTCGTCCTGCCCGTCGTGATCCTGTTCATCGCGCTCCAGCGGCACTTCACCCAGGGCATCGCCACGGCGGGCATGAAGTAGCCCGCCCGGCGGCCCCACCGAAACGTACGAGGCCACGGCCCCACACTCCGTCGGTCACACCCCTTCATCACCAGAGAGACAGTTTGCGATGACGCACACCCAGGTCCCGTTCCCCGAAAACTTCCTGTGGGGCGCCTCCACGGCCGCCCACCAGATCGAGGGCAACAACACCAACAGCGACTGGTGGGTCAAGGAGCACGCCGCGGGCACCCACATCCAGGAGCCCAGCCTGGACGCCTGCGACAGCTACCACCGCTGGAACGAAGACATGGACACGCTGGCCGGTCTGGGCTTCACCGACTACCGGTTCTCCATCGAGTGGGCGCGCATCGAGCCGGCCGAGGGCCGCTTCTCCCGCGCCGAGCTCGCCCACTACCGCCGCATGGTCGAGGGCGCCATCGAGCGCGGCCTGCGCCCCATGATCACCCTGCACCACTTCACCGTGCCGCAGTGGTTCGAGGCGCGCGGCGGCTGGACCGCCGAGGGCGCGACCGAGCTCTTCGCGCGTTACGTCGCGGCCTGCGCGCCGGTGATCGCCGAGGGCGTCGGCCACGTCTGCACCATCAACGAGCCGAACATGATCGCCGTGATGGCCGGCCAGGCCAAGCGGGGCGACAACAGCTTCCCGCCCGCCGGCCTGCCGACCCCCGACGACGAGACCACCGACGCCGTCATCGCCGCGCACCACGCGGCCGTCAAGGAGGTCCGGGCGATCAACCCGGACATCCAGGTCGGCTGGACCATCGCCAACCAGGTCTACCAGGCCCTGCCCGGCGCCGAGGAGGTCACCGCGGCCTACCGGCACCCCCGCGAGGACGTCTTCATCGAGGCCGCCCGCGGCGACGACTGGATCGGTGTGCAGTCCTACACCCGGACCAAGATCGGCACCGACGGCCCGATACCCACCGCCGAGGGCGTCGAGCGCACCCTCACGCAGTGGGAGTACTACCCCTCCGCGGTCGGGTACGCGCTGCGCCACACCGCCGAGGTCCTCGGCAACGGCATCCCGCTGATCGTCACCGAGAACGGCATCGCCACCGACGACGACAGCCGCCGCGTCGACTACTACACCGGCGCCCTCAACGAGGTCGCGGCCGGGATCCAGGACGGCCTGAACATCCAGGGCTACCTGGCCTGGAGCGCGCTCGACAACTACGAGTGGGGCTCCTACAAGCCCACCTTCGGCCTGATCGGCTGGGATCCGGAGACCTTCGAGCGGCTGCCCAAGCCGTCCGCCGTCTGGCTGGGCGAGATGGGCCGCACCCGCGCCCTGCCGCGTATCGCCGACTGACGCCGGCCACCCGAGCCGACCTCGGCTCCCCCGGGCCGACCGATGTCGGCTCCCCCCGACCGGGAGCTACCTGACAGCTCCCGCCCGTACGGGAACCGGCGACACCTGACGGACGCCGGTCCCCGTACAGCAGGGCCTTCTCGGCCCTGTGCCCGCGTGCGGCGCCGCTCGTGTCCAGCCCTGCTCACGTGCGGCGGCGCACGCGGGTGCCGTACGAGGAAACGGCGCCCCGCGCCGCACATCACGACCGACGAACGAAATCCGCCCACCGCACACAGCCGGTGGCTCTTCTTCGAGGGGTTCCGATGGACCGTCGTACGTTTCTCACCGCCGCGGGAACAGGGGCCGCCACCCTGTCGCTCGGCACCCTGGCCGCATCCCCGGCCGGCGCCGCCCAACCGGTGCGCGGCTCGCACGCACCGTTGCTGCTGCGCTGGTTCCGGGACACGTACCGCTCGATCGAGGCCATGACGACCGACTTCGGTCTCGCCGTCGACAAGATCGACGTCAGCGGGCCCGGCGCCCCCGTCCAGTCGCGTCAGACCTCCCCCACCAACATCGGGTGCGGCCTCTGGTCGACCGTGGCCGCCGCCGGACTCGGGGTGATCGACGACGACACCATGCACCGGCGTCTTGAGCGCACCGTGCGGGCCGTGGAGAAGCTGGAGCGGCACCACGGCTTCTGGCTCAACTGGTACGACGCGCACGACGGTTCGGTCCTCACCCGGTGGCCGGGCACCGGCGACCCGGTCCGCCCGTTCCTGTCCTCCGTCGACAACGCCTGGCTGATCACCGGCCTGCGCATCGCCGCCGACGCCTCGCCCGCGCTGCGCCCCCGGATCGCCCGCGTCCTGGCGACCGCGGACTGGTCCTACTACTACACGCCGTACGACCCGGCCGACCCGGTCGCCGGCCCCGGTCAGCTGCGGGGCGGGTTCTGGCCCGACACCGAGGAGCCGACCGGCCACCACTACGGCGCGCTCAACACCGAGCCGCGGATGGCCAGTTACCTGGGGATCGCGGACGGCTCGCTGCCCGCCGACCACTACTGGCACCTGCTGCGCACGATGCTGCCCGAGCACGAGCAGGAGCAGCACCCGCAGGGCGGTTACGTCGCCATGGACGGCGTACGCGTCTGGCAGGGGCACTACACCCATCGCGGCCGGAAGCTCGTGCCCAGCTGGGGCGGGTCGATGTTCGAGGCCCTGATGGTGCCCTTGTTCGTGCCGGAGGCGGAGTGGTCGCCCGAGTCGTGGGGTCTGACCCACCACCGGTACGTCCGCAGCCAGATCGAGCACGGCACACAGGAGGCGGGCTACGGGTACTGGGGCTTCTCCCCCTCGAACATTCCCGAGGGCGGCTATCAGGAGTACGGCGTCGACGCGATCGGCATGCAGGTCGACGGTTATGCCTCCAACACCGACCGTACGTACACGAAGGACGGCGAGCCGCTGCCGCCCGCCTCGGCGTTCACCAACGGTGTGGTCACCCCGCACGCCTCCTTCCTCGCCCTGCCGTACGCACCGGCCGAGGCGATCGCCAACCTGCGCGCGCTCGACCGCGACTTCGGCGCCTACCACGCGGGGTACGGCTTCCGGGACTCCGTCAACGTCGGCACCGGGCGGGTCAGCGACTACCTGCTCGCGCTGGACCAGGGCATGATCGCCGCGGCGCTGGCCCAGGCGATCCGCCCCGGTCTGCTGCAACGGCCGTTCCGGACCGGCGGGTTCCGGTCGAAGGTGCGGCCGCTGCTCGCCAAGGAGCGGTTCTCCATCTGAACCGCCTCGTGACGTGGCGGCGTACCGGTCCGGGGCGGAGTGCTCGGGGCCCGGCCCCGGCCCGGTACGCCGTCGCTCAGTTCCAGTCCGCCCGGTACGCCGTCCAGTCGCCCTCCCGCGCGGCGAAGTCGACGTAGAGCGCGAGCCCGAACCGTTCGCGGTCGCGGTCGGTGCGCCCCAGTCCCAGCCGGATCCCCCGGACCGCGGCCGGCACCGTCTCGGCCGACTCGTGGTGTCCGAGGTCGCTCTCGTGGAAGAACGGGACTCCCATCAGCAGATCGGTGTCGCGCGGCGTCACTTCGAGGGCGAGCTCCGTCTGCTGGGCGACATAGCCGCCGAACAGGCCCTCCAGGGGCATCCAGGTGTCGTACGACATGACGGCGATCTGGTCGACCCGGCGCGCGACCCGGCCGAAGAACTCCTGCGACCACCACTTCTCGCTGCCGCCGCTGACCACACCGATCACCCGGTGCGCCGCGGGCAGCGGGTCGATCTGGTGGGCGGCGACGGACAGCTGTGCCCGGCGCGCCCCGGTGAGCGCGCGCAGGTCGTCCAGGAGCGAGAGGTAGTTCCGGTCGCCGGAGTGCAGCGGCTCCAGGTCGAAGTGGACGCCGTCGAACCCGGCGTCCAGTACCTGCCGGGCGGAGGCGACCACGGCGGTGCGCGATCCGGCCCGTTCCAGGCGCAGCCCGTCGGGCCCCTCGGTGGCGAGCACATCGCCGAGCCAGGCCTGGACCCGGATGCCGGGCAGGGTGCGGTGGACGGCGTCGATCAGCCACCGGGCCCGGGGGTAGCGGTCGGCGGGCAGGGTGCCGTCGTGCTCCAGCGGCCCGGCGTGGACGTACAGGTCCTTGATCCCCGTCCCCTCGATCCGGGCGGCGAACGCGGCGAGGTCGGCATCGGTCCTGCGCCCGTCGACCCAGGCGTGGCCGAGCCAGATGGCGTCGCGGCCACGGGTGCGGGTGTTGTCGCCCGGATCGCCGGAGTAGTTGAGCCGCAGGGCGATGCCCGCGGTGAGGACCGGCACCACGATCACCAGGACCGCTCCCAGCGCGATCCTCCTGGGCCAGGTCCACCGGAACCCGGCTGCCCGCTCGCGTATCCGCCCGGCCCCGCGTCCGATCCCCGTGAGCACGTCCGTCTCCCCCTGTGTTTCGGTGTGCCGTCGCCGTACGAAAGGCATCATGGCGCACCGCCCGGGTGCCGTCGGCGGGCCCGGTCGCCGGGTCGCGGGTGACGGAGGGTGGACATAGCCTCACAAATGTGACGACGCCCGTGAGCCGTACCCGGATGTCCATACCGGGCCGGGCCCTGCTCACCGTGCTGACGGCGGTGTGCTGGCTGGCCCTTCCCGCAGCGCCGACCGCCGGCGCCGACGATCCCGTCACGCTGTCCCGGGACGGCCAGATCACCGACAGGGTGGGGGCGCTCGGCGACCGCAGGGACCAGGTGCGCGCGGCACTCGACCGGCTGTACGCGGACCGCCGGGTACAGCTCTTCGTCGTCTACGTACGGGACTTCTCCGGCCGGTCCGCGCAGGGCTGGGCCGATGCGACGGCCGACCGCAACGGCCTCGGCCGCGACGACGTCCTGCTCGCGGTCGCCACCCACGACCGGCAGTACGCGTACACCGTCGAGCAGGGCTCCCGTCTCACCGACTCCCAGCTCCGGGACGTGGCGAGCACCGCGATCGAGCCGGCGCTCAGGGAGCACGACTGGGCCGGCGCGGCGATCGGCGCGGCGGACGGGTACTCCGCCGTGCTGGCGGACCGGCCCGTGCCCACCCCGGCCATCACGCCCGGTGCCGCCGACCCCGGCAGCGGCTCCGGCGGCACCAGCACCGGGGACCTGATCCTTCCGGTGGTCGTCGTCGGCGGGGCCGCCGCGGTGGCCGGCTACGCGTACACCCGGCGCAGGCGGCGCGCCACGACCCGCACCACGCCCGGCGCGAAGGGCTGGGGCCCGGCCCCGCCCGGCGGGGCGCCCGAGCCGGCGCCGCTTCCGGAGCTCGACGCCCGCGCGAAGGAGGCGCTGGTGGACACCGATGACGCGGTGCGCACCAGCGAGGAGGAACTTGGTTTCGCCACCGCCCAGTTCGGCGAGGAGGCCGCGGCCCCGTTCACTCAGGCCGTCGGCTTCGCGAAGGGTGAGCTGACGGCGGCGTTCCGGCTGCGGCAGCAGCTGGACGACGCCTTTCCCGAGGACGAGCCGACCAGGCGCCGGATGCTGGACGAGATCATCAGCCGCTGCGCGGACGCGGGCGGCCGGCTGGACGCCGTGTCCGCGGACTTCGACCGGCTGCGTGCCCTGGAGGCCGACGCTCCGCAGGCCCTGGCCACGGCCGAGGCCGCGTTCCGGGCCCTTGCCGGGCGGGTCGCCGCGGCCGAGGCCACCCTGGCCACGATGCGCGAGAAGTACGCGGAGTCGGCCTTCGCGGCGGTCGCCGGCGACATCGAACAGGCCAAGGACCGGCTGGTCTTCGCCACGTCGAGCCTCAACCGGGGCCGGCAGTCGGCGGACAGTGCCAGCAACTCGGCGGCGGCGGTGTACATCCGGGCCACCGAGGGCGCCGTCGACCAGGCGACCACCCTCGTGGACGCGGTGGAGCGGCGCAGCCGGGAGCTCGCGGAGGCGGCGGGGCGGCTGCCCGCCGCCCTCACTGAGACGGAGACCGATCTGGCCGATGCGGGCGGGCTGCTGGAGGGCGCCGGGGACGGCGCGCCGACCGCGGACCTGCGGGGCCGGATCGCCCGTGCGAAGTCGGTGCTCGACGATGTGCGGGCCCGGATGTCGGCCGGTCCGTACGACCCGATCGACGCGCTGCGCAGGGTGGAGGAGGCGGACGCGGCGCTGGACGCGGCGCTGGCCGGTGTCCGTGAGCGGGAGCAGGGCGACCGGCGGGCGATGTCGCTCCTGGACGGCGCGGTGCTCACGGCGCGTTCGGCGATCGCCGCGGCGGCCGACTTCATCACCACGAACCGGGGGGCGGTGGGGAGCCAGGCCCGGACCCGGCTGGCGGAGGCCCAGCGGCGGCTGGACCGGTCCCGTGAGCTGGCCGGGTCGAAGGATCCGCAGGGGGCGCTGGCCGAGGCGCGGCAGGCGGATGCGCTGGCGGGTCAGGCCCGGAGCCTGGCCGAACAGGACGTGCGCTCGTACGGCAACCGGAACGGTCCGGGCGGTGCGCGGGGAACGGGCGGCGGGGTCGGCGGCGCGGTGCTCGGCGGCATCATCCTCGGCGGCCTGCTGGGCGGCGG
>NZ_JBCEWQ010000181.1:0-16252 GCF_038448545.1 Streptomyces sp. CLV115 | reverse complement strand
GCCCCCGCCCGCCCCGCAGCCGGAGCGCGAGTCGGCTGCGGCTGGGCAGCCCGCGCCCGCGACTCCGTCTGGTCAGCCTCGCCCTGACGCTCGTCATGCTGGCGTTCGTCGTCCGGCTGCTCCAGGTCCAGGCCGTCGACGCCAGTGCGTACGCAGCCAAGGCCAAGGTGAACCGCTACCTCAGCTACACGATCGCCGCCGAGCGCGGCGAGATCACCGACCGCAGCGGGATCGCCCTGGCCACCAGCGTCGACGCGTACAACATCACCGCCGACCCCTCGATGTTCACGCCCGAGTTCAGCAAGGCCCCCGACGCGCCCCGGCAGGCGGCGGCGCTGCTCGCCCCGATCCTCGGCACCGACGTCACCGAGCTGACCCGGAAGCTGTCCGGGAAGGGCCGCTACGTCGTCCTGGCCCGCCGGCAGACCCCGCAGGTCTGGAATCAGATCAAGGACCTCAAGTCCGTCTTCGCCGAGAAGGCGGGCAAGGACCGGGCGAGCGGCGGCGCCGGAACCAACGTGCTGGCCGGCGTCTTCCAGGAGGCGACCACCAAACGGGTCTACCCCAACGGGGGTCTCGCCGCCGGGATACTGGGTTATGTCAACGCCGACGGCAAGGGCGCGGGCGGCCTCGAATCGCAGCTGGACAAGGAGCTCGCGGGCGAGGACGGCAAGATCCGGTACGCCCAGGCGGGCGGCCGCCGGGTGCCCACCGCGGGCACCGAGGAGGTCCCGGCCGTACCCGGCGCCGACATCGAGCTGACCATCGACCGCGACATCCAGTGGGCCGCCCAGCAGGCCATCAGCGACCAGGTGAAGAAGTCCAGGGCCGACCGCGGCTACGTGGTCGTCCAGAACACCAGGACCGGCGAGGTCCTGGCCATGGCCAACGCCCCCGGGTTCGACCCCAACGACCTCTCGCAGGCCGACGCGGCGTCGCTGGGCAACGCGGCCCTCCAGGACGTCTACGAGCCCGGCTCCACCAGCAAGGTCATGTCCATGGCCGCCGTGCTGGAGGAGGGCGCCGCGACCCCGGGCACCCACGTCACGGTCCCCAACCGGCTGCACCGGGGCGACCGGCTCTTCAAGGACGACATCGACCACCCCACCTGGTACCTGACGCTCAACGGCGTACTCGCCAAGTCCAGCAACATCGGCACCATCCTGGCCACCGGCGAACTGGGAAAGACGCAGGCCGAGGCCAACAAGGTCCTCTACTCCTACCTGCGCAAGTTCGGCATCGGCTCACCGACCGGACTCGGCTACCCGGGCGAGACCCCCGGCATCCTCGCCAAGCCCCAGGACTGGTCGACCTCGCAGCAGTACACGATCCCGTTCGGCCAGGGCCTCTCGCTCAACGCCATGCAGGCCGCCTCCATCTACTCGACGATCGCCAACGACGGAGTCCGCGTCGCACCCACGCTGGTACGCGGCACCAAGGGCGCCGACGGGCGGTTCCAGGCCGCCGAACCGCCCGAGCGGACCAGGGTGGTCAGCGCGAAGACCGCCAAAACGCTCGCCGCGATGCTGGAGTCGGTGGTCGGCGACGAGGAGGGCACCGGCACGAAGGCCAAGATCCCGGGCTACCGGGTGGCGGGCAAGACCGGTACGGCCAACCGGGTCGACCCGGTGCGCGGCGGCTACCACGGCTACACCGCCTCCTTCGCGGGCTTCGCGCCCGCCGACAAACCGCAGATCACCGTCTACTGCGCGATCCAGAACCCGACCAAGGGCAGCTACTTCGGCGGCCAGATCTGCGGACCGATCTACAAGCAGGTCATGGAGTTCGCGCTCAAGACCCTCCAGACCCCACCGTCCGGCAGCGGCTCAGCCCGGCTGCCGGTGTCCTTCAAGCCCGGCGAGTGAACTCGGGGAAACCATCCAGTGACAACCATCACGCCCGATCCCGGGAACCGGAACGGGAACCACCAGAACCCCGGCCCCTCACTTCGCGAGAGGCCGGGTGCGCCCGGTACGCTCACCGCCGTGCCCCACGCTGATCAGTCCCAAACCACCCAGAAGGCCGCCCCTGTGAATTACCCGGGAGCGCCCCGCCCGGACCGGATCGGGCCCACCGCGCTCGGCGAACTGGCAGCCCGGCTGGGCGTAGAGCCGCCGGGATCCGGCGAGGTCACCGGCATCACCCACGACTCCCGGGCGGTACGCCCCGGCGATGTCTACGCGGCCCTGCCGGGCGCCCGCTTCCACGGCGCCGACTTCGCGGCCCAGGCCGCCGGTCTCGGCGCGACGGCGATCCTCACCGACCCGGCGGGTGCCGAGCGCGCCGCCGCCACCGGGCTTCCGGTGCTGGTCACCGAGGACCCGCGCGGCCGGATGGGCGAGCTCGCCGCCGAGATCTACGGACGGCCCGGCGCCGACCTCCTCCAGATCGGCATCACCGGAACGTCCGGCAAGACCACCACCGCCTACCTCGTCGAGGGCGGCTTCCGCGGCGCCGGGCGCGCCACCGGGCTCATCGGGACGGTGGAGATGCGGATCGGCGACGAGCGCATCAAGTCCGAGCGCACCACCCCCGAGGCCACCGATCTGCAGGCCCTGTTCGCCGTCATGCGCGAACGCGGCGTCGACTCGGTGACCATGGAGGTCTCCAGCCACGCCCTGGTGCTCGGCCGGGTCGACGGCTGCGTCTTCGACGTCGCGGTCTTCAACAACCTCAGCCCGGAACACATGGAGTTCCACTCCGGGATGGAGGACTACTTCCAGGCCAAGGCGCAGCTCTTCACCCCGGCCCGCAGCCGGCAGGGCGTCGTCAACCACGACGACGAGTACGGCCGCAGGCTGATCACCGAGGCGTCCGTCCCGGTCGTCACCTTCTCCGCCGAGGGCCACCCGGACGCCGACTGGCGCGCCGAGGACGTCGAACTCGGGCCGCTCGGCTCGACCTTCACCGTCATCGGCCCCAAGGACGAGCGGATCGCGGCCAGGGCGCCGCTGCCCGGCCCGTTCAACGTCGCCAACACCCTCGCCGCGATCGTGACGCTCGCCGTCGCGGGCATCGATCCGCAGACCGCCGCCGACGGCGTCGCGGCCGTCCCCGGCGTCCCCGGCCGGCTGGAGCGCGTCGACGCCGGACAGCCCTACCTCGCGGTCGTCGACTACGCGCACAAGACCGACGCCGTCGAATCCGTGCTGCGTTCCCTGCGGACCGTCACCGAGGGCAAGGTGCACATCGTCCTCGGCTGCGGCGGCGACCGCGACACGACCAAGCGCGGCCCGATGGGCGCGGCGGCCGCCCGCCTCGCCGACACCGCCGTACTGACCTCCGACAACCCCCGTTCCGAGGACCCCCTCGGAATCCTCGCCGCCATGCTCGCGGGCGCCGCAGAAGTGCCCGTCCACGAGCGGGGCGACGTCCTGGTCGACGCCGACCGGGCCGCCGCCATCGCCGCCGCCGTCGCCCGCGCCGAGCCCGGTGACACCGTGCTGATCGCCGGCAAGGGCCACGAGCAGGGCCAGGACATCCACGGCGTGGTACGCCCCTTCGACGACCGCGTGGTCCTGCGCGCGGCCATCGAGCGGTCCCTGGGGCACGAGCGCACCGAGAGCGCCGGCCACCGCGCCCACACCCACGAGAACAACAGTCAGGGATGACCAAGTGATCGCCCTTTCCCTCGCCGAGATCGCCGAAATCGTCGGCGGGCAGTCGCACGACATACCCGATCCGGCAGCAACCGTCAGCGGGCCGGTCGTCATCGACTCCCGAAAGGTGACGCAGGGCAGCCTGTTCGTCGCCTTCGCCGGTGAGCGGGTCGACGGCCACGACTACGCGCAGCGCGCCGTCGAGGCGGGCGCGGCAGCCGTGCTGGCCGCCCGCCCCGTCGGCGTTCCGGCGATCGTCGTCGACGACGTCGTGGCCGCACTCGGCGCGCTCGCCCGCACCGTCGTGGGCCGCCTAGGCACCACCGTCGTCGCCCTCACCGGCTCGGCGGGCAAGACCTCCACCAAGGACCTCATCGCCCAGCTGCTCGAACGCAAGGGGCCCACCGTCTACCCGGCGGGCAACCTCAACAACGAGATCGGCCTGCCGCTCACCGCGCTGCGCGCCACCGAGGACACCCGCCACCTCGTCCTCGAAATGGGTGCACGCTACATCGGCGACATCCGTTACCTCACCGGCCTCGTCCCGCCCCGGATCGGCCTGGTCCTCAACGTCGGCACCGCCCACATCGGCGAGTTCGGCGGCCGCGAGCAGATCGCCCAGGCCAAGGGCGAGATGGTCGAGTCGCTGCCCGAGGACGGCCTCGCCGTGCTCAACGCCGACGACCCGCTCGTCCGCGCCATGTCCTCCCGCACGAAGGCCCGGGTGCTGTTCTTCGGTGAAGCCGCGGATGCGGACGTACGGGGCGAGAAGGTCCGTCTCACCGACGACGGACGCCCCGCTTTCCGGCTCCACACACCCACCGGGTGCAGCGACGTGACCATGCGCCTGTACGGTGAGCACCACGTGTCGAACGCGCTCGCCGCGGCCGCCGTCGCCCATGAGTTGGGCCTGTCCGCAGACGAGATCGCCGAAGGGCTCTCCGAGGCGGGCACCCTCTCCCGCTGGCGCATGGAGGTCACCGAGCGTCCGGACGGCGTGACGTTCGTCAATGACGCCTACAACGCGAACCCCGAATCCATGAAAGCCGCGCTGCGCGCGCTGGCCGCCATGGGGAAGGGCCGGCGTACGTGGGCGGTGCTCGGCCAGATGGCCGAGCTCGGCGACGCCTCGCTCGCCGAGCACGACGCGGTCGGACGGCTCGCCGTCCGGCTCAACGTCAGCAAGCTCGTCGCGGTCGGGGGCAGAGAAGCCTCCTGGCTGCAACTGGGCGCATACAACGAGGGTTCGTGGGGTGAGGAGTCGGTGCACGTGTCCGACGCACAGGCCGCGGTCGACCTGTTGCGCAGTGAACTGCGCCCGGGAGACGTCGTGCTGGTGAAGGCGTCCCGGTCGGTCGGCCTGGAGCAGGTCGCCATGGCACTGCTGGAGAACGCGTCCGAGGGCGAGGTCGCCGGCCGATGAGGCAGATCCTCTTCGCGGGGGCCATCGGGCTCTTCCTGACCCTGGTCGGAACTCCGCTGCTGATCAAGCTGCTCGCCCGCAAGGGATACGGGCAGTTCATCCGGGACGACGGCCCGCGTACCCACGGGTCCAAGAAGGGCACGCCCACCATGGGCGGCATTGCCTTCATCCTGGCGACGATCATCGCGTACGTCGCGGCGAAGCTGATCACCGGCGAGGAGATGCGATTCTCCGGCGTGCTGGTGCTCTTCCTGATGGCCGGAATGGGCCTCGTGGGCTTCCTCGACGACTACATCAAGATCGTCAAGCAGCGTTCGCTGGGCCTGCGGGCCAAGGCGAAGATGGCGGGCCAGCTGATCGTGGGCATCGCCTTCGCGGTGCTCTCGCTCCAGTTCGCCGACGCCCGCGGCAACACCCCGGCCTCCGACCGGCTGTCGTTCGTCGCGGACTTCGGCTGGTCGATCGGCCCGGTGCTGTTCGTCGTCTGGGCACTGTTCATGATCCTCGCCATGTCCAACGGCGTGAACCTGACGGACGGTCTGGACGGCCTGGCCACCGGCGCGTCGGTGATGGTCTTCGGCGCGTACACCTTCATCGGGCTGTGGCAGTTCCAGGAGTCCTGCGCCAACGCGAAGACCCTGACCAACCCCAACGCCTGCTTCCAGGTACGGGATCCGCTCGACCTCGCGGTCGTCGCCTCGGCGTTGATGGGTGCCTGCTTCGGCTTCCTGTGGTGGAACACCTCGCCCGCCAAGATCTTCATGGGCGACACCGGCTCGCTCGCCCTCGGCGGAGCCCTCGCCGGTCTGGCGATCTGCTCCCGCACCGAGTTCCTGATGGCCATCCTCGGCGGCCTCTTCGTGATGATCACCATGTCCGTGGTCATCCAGGTCGGATCCTTCAAGATGACCGGCAAGCGGGTCTTCCGGATGGCGCCGCTCCAGCACCACTTCGAACTCAAGGGGTGGTCCGAAGTCCTTGTCGTGGTCCGCTTCTGGATCATCCAGGGCATGTGCGTGATCGTCGGACTCGGACTCTTCTACGCGGGATGGGCAGCCGAGAAGTGAGCAACCAGGACTGGCAGGGCAAGCACGTCACCGTCGCGGGACTCGGAGTCTCCGGAATCCCGGCGGCCAAGGTGCTGCACGGCCTCGGGGCCGTCGTCACCGTGGTCAACGACGGGGACGACGAGCGTTCCCGCACGCAGGCCGCCGAGCTGGAGGCGCAGGGCATCGCCGTGCGCCTCGGCGACGGGGCGACCCTGCCCGAGTCCACCGAGCTCATCGTCACCGCCCCGGGCTGGCAGCCCGACAAGCCGCTCTTCGCCGCAGCCGCCGAGGCGGGCGTCCCCGTCTGGGGCGACGTCGAACTCGCCTGGCGGCTGCGGGGCCCGGGCGCGGCCCCCTGGCTCGCGGTCACCGGTACCAACGGCAAGACCACGACCGTACGGATGCTCGCCTCGATCCTGGAGGCGGCGGGGCTGCGCACCGCCGCGGTCGGCAACATCGGCGTCTCCCTCCTGGACGCCGTCCTCGGCGACGAGGAGTACGACGTACTCGCCGTCGAGCTGTCCAGCTACCAGCTGCACTGGGCACCCTCGCTGCGCGCCCACTCCGCCGCCGTCCTCAACCTGGCCCCCGACCACCTCGACTGGCACGGCTCCATGGCGGCGTACGTCGCGGACAAGGGCCGGATCTACGAGGGCAACCGCGTCGCCTGCGTCTATAACGCGGCCGACCCGGCGACCGAGGACCTGGTCCGCGAGGCCGACGTCGAGGAGGGCTGCCGGGCCATCGGCTTCACCCTGAACACGCCTGGCCCGTCCCAGCTGGGCGTCGTCGACGGCATCCTCGTCGACCGCGCCTTCGTGGCGAACCGGCAGAAGCAGGCCCAGGAGCTGGCCGAGGTCAAGGACATCGACCCGCCCGCCCCGCACAACGTCGCCAACGCCCTCGCGGCCGCGGCCCTGGCCCGCGCCTTCGGCGTCGAGCCCGCGGCCGTACGCGACGGACTGCGGGCCTTCCGCCCCGACCCGCACCGCATCGAGCACGTCGGATTCGTCGACGGGGTCGCGTACGTCGACGACTCCAAGGCCACCAACACCCATGCCGCCGAGGCCTCGCTGGCGGCCTACGACCCGATCGTCTGGATCGCCGGCGGCCTCGCCAAGGGGGCCACCTTCGACGAGCTGGTGACCGGGGCCGCCGGACGGCTGCGGGGCGCCGTGCTGATCGGCCGGGACCGGGAACTGATCCGGGAAGCCCTCACGCGACACGCCCCCGAGGTCCCGGTGGTCGACCTCGACCGGACCGACACTGGGGCGATGTCCGAGGCGGTCCGCGAGGCGGCACGGCTCGCCCGGCCGGGAGACACCGTACTGATGGCCCCGGCCTGCGCCTCGATGGACATGTTCGTCAATTACAACAAGCGGGGCGAGGCGTTCGCGGACGCGGTCCGCGCACTCGCTGCCGAGAGCGCCTGACGGGCCCGGCCTCCGCGCACGAGCAGTGGAGGGGACAGCGAAGATGCCGGCCGAAGAGAGCTCTGCCGGGCCCCGTGGGGGCCGCTCACGGGCCACCGCGGCGATCAGCCGGGCACTCGCCCCACCACTGCTCGCGGGGGCGGCAGCAGGCGCCCCCGCGGCGCTCGGCCCCGCCCTCAGGGTCCGCTCGGTCACCGGCTCCCGGCGCCCCTCGGCGCCCCGCTCCAAGGGCCGCTCGACCGGCGGCCCCCGCGCGCCCCGTTCCCCCCGCGCGCGGATGCGGGGGATGTACGAGCGGGTGCGCCGGGCCTGGGACCGCCCGCTGACCGCGTACTACCTGATCCTGGGGGCCGGGCTGCTGATCACGGTGCTCGGCCTGGTGATGGTCTACTCCGCGTCGATGATCAAAGCCCTGGAACTCGACAAACCGGGCACCTACTTCTTCCGCAAGCAGTTCCTGGCCGCCGTCATCGGCGCCGGACTGATGGCGCTCGCCGCCCGGATGCCCGCCAAGCTGCACCGGGCGCTCGCCTATCCGCTGCTCATGGGCACCGTCTTCCTGATGGTGCTGGTCCAGGTGCCGGGGATAGGGATGTCGGTCAACGGCAACCGGAACTGGCTCTACCTGGGCGGGCCCTTCCAGCTCCAGCCCAGCGAGTTCGGCAAACTCGCCCTGATCCTGTGGGGCGCGGACCTGCTCGCCCGCAAACAGGACAAAAGGCTGCTGACCCAGTGGAAGCACCTGCTCGTCCCGCTGGTCCCGGTCGCCTTCATGCTCCTCGGGCTGATCATGCTCGGCGGCGACATGGGAACTGCGATCATTCTCACCGCGATCCTGTTCGGACTGCTCTGGCTGGCGGGGGCGCCCACCCGGCTCTTCGGCGGGGTGCTCGGCTTCGCCGCACTGATCGCCTTCGTGCTGATCAAGACCAGCCCGAACCGGATGTCCAGGCTCGCCTGCATCGGTGCCAGCGAGCCCGGGCCAGGGGACTCCTGCTGGCAGGCGGTGCACGGCATCTATGCTCTGGCGTCCGGCGGATGGTTCGGTTCCGGGCTCGGTGCGAGTGTGGAAAAATGGGGCCAACTACCTGAACCGCACACCGACTTCATCTTCGCCATCACCGGGGAGGAACTGGGGTTGGCGGGGACGCTGTCGGTACTCGCCCTCTTCGCGGCTCTAGGCTATGCGGGTATCCGCGTGGCCGGACGCACGGAGGACCCCTTCGTGAGGTACGCCGCGGGAGGCGTGACCACCTGGATCACGGTGCAGGCCGTGATCAACATCGGTGCGGTGCTCGGCCTGCTGCCGATCGCCGGAGTCCCGCTCCCGCTGTTCTCCTACGGAGGATCGGCCCTGCTGCCGACCATGTTCGCCGTCGGGCTGCTGATCGCGTTCGCGCGAGAGGACCCCGCGGCGAAGGCTGCCCTGGCCATGCGGAGGCCCGGGGTGAGATGGAAGACGATGAGACGGCGCGTCAAGAAGCGTCCGTCCGGAGAGCGGTGAATTTCGGTGCATGTCGTACTCGCCGGTGGGGGGACCGCCGGCCACATCGAGCCCGCGCTTGCCCTCGCGGACGCCCTGCGCAGGCAGGACCCGACCGTGGGAATCACTGCCCTCGGCACGGAGCGCGGACTCGAGACCAGGCTCGTACCCGAGCGGGGGTACGAACTCGCCCTGATCCCGGCCGTGCCGCTGCCGCGCAAGCCCACCCCGGAACTGATCACCGTCCCGGGACGGCTGCGCGGCACCATCAAGGCCGCCGAGCAGATCCTGGAACGCACCAAGGCGGACTGCGTCGTCGGCTTCGGCGGCTACGTGGCCCTGCCCGGCTACCTCGCCGCCAAGCGGGCCGGGGTGCCGATCGTCGTCCACGAGGCCAACGCCCGGCCGGGCCTGGCCAACAAGATCGGCTCGCGGTACGCCCACGGCGTCGCCGTCTCCACCCCCGACAGCAAGCTGCGCGGCGCCCGCTACATCGGCATCCCGCTGCGCCGCACCATCGCCACCCTGGACCGGGCCCGGGTCCGCCCCGAGGCGCGTGCCGCCTTCGGCCTCGACCCCAACCTGCCGACGCTGCTGGTCTCCGGCGGCTCGCAGGGCGCCCGCCACCTCAACGAGGTGGTCCAGCGCGTCGCGCCGCTGCTCCAGCGCTCCGGAATCCAGATCCTCCATGTGGTCGGCCCGAAGAACGAATTGCCGCGCGTCGACAACATGCCCGGGATGCCGCCCTACATCCCGGTACCGTACGTGGACCGGATGGATCTCGCGTACGCCGCGGCCGACATGATGCTCTGCCGCGCCGGCGCGATGACCGTCGCCGAACTCTCCGCCGTCGGGCTCCCCGCCGCCTACGTACCGCTGCCCATCGGCAACGGCGAACAGCGGCTCAACGCCCAGCCGGTGGTCAACGCCGGCGGCGGGCTGCTGGTGGACGACGCGGCGCTCACCCCCGAGTGGGTGCAGGGCAACGTCCTCCCGGTGCTCGCGGATCCGCACCGGCTGTACGAGATGTCCCGGGCTGCCGCCGAGTTCGGCCGCCGGGACGCCGACGACCTGCTCGTCGGCATGGTGTACGAGGCGATTGCCGCACGCCGAGGCGCGTGAGGCGGACGGGTCCGGGGGCGGTGCTCCCGGACCCGGCATAAGGAGCGAGCGTGGCCGGACCGACGACCGCCCAGCGCGGGAGAACGCAGCAGGAGGACTCCCCGGCCCGCCCGCCGCGTCCGCGCCCCCCGAAACGCCGACTGCCCAGCCGCAGAACGCTGATCGTGTCCGGCGTGCTCGTGCTGCTGCTCGCCTCCGGCGCCGTCTGGGCGCTCTACGGCTCCTCCTGGCTCCGTGCCGAGCAGGTCACGACCACCGGCGTCGACGTGCTGACGGCGGCCGAGGTGGAGGCCGCTGCGGAGGTCCCGATCGGGGCTCCGCTGATCTCCGTCGACACCGACGCCGTCGCGGCCCGATTGCGCCAGAAGTTGCCTCGTATCGACTCCGTGGATGTCGTACGGTCGTGGCCGCACGGAATCGGACTTAAGGTGACGGAACGACAGCCGGTCCTGTTGGTCAAAAAGGGCGCAAAGTTCATTGAAGTGGACGCGAAAGGCGTTCATTTCGCAACGGTGGACAAATCGCCCGGTCGCGTACCTCTGCTGGAACTGAAGCCTGATCAGTCCGCGAGTCTGCGCCGATTCGGCAGTGCCCGGCTGGTGCGGGAAGCGGTCCGGGTCGCGGGCGAACTTCCGGGCGTCGTGGCCAAGGACACCGAGGTCGTGCGGGTCACCTCGTACGACTCGATTTCCTTGCGGCTCACCCGGGGGCGCACGGTGATCTGGGGCAGCGGCGAAGGGGGTCCGGTGAAGGCGAAAGTCCTCACCGCTCTCATGAAAGCCGCTCCCAAAGCGGGACACTTCGACGTGAGTGCACCCACGGCCCCTTCCGTGTCGGGTAGTTGACGCACATTTGGCCTGGCCAGCACCCTGGTTGGTCAGCGCTACGGGTGATCACATAGGGTGAAAAGAAAAACGGGAGGTTCGGCGTGTTCGTTGAACGTGCGCCACTTGTCGACTTAGTGTCCTGTTCGGAAGAGTCCATGAAGCAGACACACTGGTAACCCTAAACTTCAACGTTAGGGTTTGGGTCGGCGTTTCGGACCGTCCCAATCGGCATCCGTCGTCGCGGCGGGACTACCGCGAAGCGACGACACGTAACTCGAGGCGAGAGGCCTTCGACGTGGCAGCACCGCAGAACTACCTCGCAGTCATCAAGGTCATCGGTGTCGGCGGCGGTGGTGTCAATGCCATCAACCGAATGATCGAGGTCGGTCTCAAGGGCGTCGAGTTCATCGCGATCAACACTGATGCGCAAGCCCTGTTGATGAGCGACGCCGACGTCAAGCTCGACGTCGGCCGCGAACTCACCCGCGGCGTTGGCGCCGGCGCCAACCCGGCAGTCGGTCGCAAGGCGGCAGAGGACCACCGTGAGGAGATCGAGGAGGTCCTCAAGGGGGCCGACATGGTCTTCGTCACCGCCGGAGAAGGCGGCGGCACCGGCACCGGCGGCGCACCCGTCGTCGCCAACATCGCGCGCTCGCTCGGCGCCCTGACGATCGGCGTGGTCACCCGCCCGTTCACCTTCGAGGGCCGGCGACGCGCGAACCAGGCGGAGGACGGCATCGCCGAACTCCGCGAAGAGGTCGACACCCTCATCGTCATTCCCAACGACCGGCTGCTGTCCATCTCGGACCGCCAGGTCAGTGTGCTCGACGCGTTCAAGTCGGCCGACCAGGTGCTGCTCTCGGGTGTCCAGGGCATCACCGACCTCATCACCACCCCGGGGCTGATCAACCTCGACTTCGCCGACGTCAAGTCGGTCATGTCCGAGGCCGGATCGGCGCTCATGGGCATCGGATCGGCCCGCGGCGACGACCGCGCGGTGGCCGCCGCGGAGATGGCGATCTCCTCGCCGCTCCTGGAGGCGTCCATCGACGGCGCCCGCGGTGTCCTGCTCTCCATCTCCGGCGGCAGCGACCTCGGTCTCTTCGAGATCAACGAGGCCGCCCAGCTGGTGAGCGAGGCGGCGCACCCCGAGGCGAACATCATCTTCGGTGCGGTCATCGACGACGCGCTGGGCGACGAGGTACGGGTCACCGTGATCGCCGCGGGCTTCGACGGCGGACAGCCGCCGGCCCGCCGCGAGAACGTCCTGGGCGCCAACTCCGCCAAGCGCGACGAGCCCGCCGCACCGGTCCGGACCCCGGAGCCCGTGCGTCAGGCCGGTGGACTGGGCTCCGTGCCCATCCGCGAGGAGGCGCCGGTGCAGTCGGATCCCGTACCGGTGGCGAGCGAGACCCACCTGCCGCCGGTCGCCCAGCCGCACGTTCCGACGGCCCGTCCGTACCAGGACTCCCAGGCCGAAGAGCTGGATGTCCCGGACTTCTTGAAGTGATAGCTCAGCACCACGCACTGTCCTCGACGGGCGGCGCGCACTTCGCCTTCACCGACCGGTGGGGCGGAGTGAGCGCCGCTCCGTACGAGGAGCTCAACCTCGGCGGCGCGGTCGGTGACGACCCCGCCGCCGTTCTGGCCAATCGCGAGCGCGCCGCCCGGACCCTCGGTCTGGATCCGGCGCGGGTCGTCTGGATGAACCAGGTGCACGGGCGGGACGTCGCGGTCGTCGACGGGCCCTGGCGAGACGCTTCGCGGATCCCCGCGGTGGACGCGGTGGTGACCGCGCGGCGCGGGCTTCCGCTCGCCGTGCTCACCGCCGACTGCACCCCCGTACTGCTGGCCGACCCGGTCGCCGGGATCGTGGCGGCGGCGCACGCGGGCCGCCCCGGTCTGGTCGCCGGGGTCGTCCCCGCCGTGGTCGAGGCCATGGCCGGGCTCGGCGCCGACATCTCCCGGATCGTCGCCCGTACCGGGCCGGCGGTCTGCGGACGGTGCTACGAAGTCCCGGCCGACATGCGCGCCGAGGTCGCGAGGAGCGTCCCGGCCGCCTGGTCCGAGACCAGCTGGGGCACCCCGGCGGTGGATGTCACCGCGGGGGTCCACGCCCAGCTCAAGGAGCTCGGTGTCGAGGACCGGCAGGCCTCGCCGGTCTGCACCCTCGAATCGGGCGATCACTTCTCGTACCGCCGCGACCGCACCACCGGGCGGCTCGCCGGATATGTCTGGTTGGACTGATAGGGCATGACGGACCGTAAGACCCAACTCGCCGAAAATCTGGCGCGGGTGGAGGAACGCATCGTTTCCGCCTGCGCCGCCGCCGGTCGTGAGCGGGATGAAGTGACGCTCATCGTGGTCACGAAGACCTACCCCGCGAGCGATGTGCGGATTCTGCACGGACTGGGTGTACGTCATGTCGCGGAGAATCGTGACCAGGACGCGGCTCCCAAGGCGGCCGAATGTGCGGATCTGTCGCTCACATGGCACTTTGTCGGTCAATTGCAGACGAATAAGGTTCGTTCTGTGGCGAGTTATGCCGATGTTGTGCAGTCGGTGGACCGGGTCCGACTGGTCACGGCCCTCTCGGCGGCCGCCGAACGCGAAGGGCGCGAACTCGGCTGCCTCATCCAGGTGGCACTCGACGCGGAGAGCGGCGAGCGGGGCGACCGGGGCGGCGTCGCGCCGGACGGGATCGAGGAGTTGGCCGACGCGGTGGAGTCCGCGCCGGGGCTGCGGCTCGGTGGTCTGATGACCGTCGCACCGCTCGCCGGACCGTACGCGGGTCGCCAACGGGCCGCCTTCGACCGGCTGATGGAATTCTCATCCCGCCTGCGCGGGAACCATCCGGCTGCGAACATGGTCTCTGCGGGGATGAGCGCGGACGTCGAGGACGCGGTCGCGGCCGGAGCGACACATGTGCGCGTCGGTACGGCGGTACTCGGAGTCCGACCCGGGCTCGGGTAACGTCGCCAAGCAGGTCGGACCACAGCAGAAAATATGGTCATTCCCGCCTATGGCGGGCAGGCCTCAGTGGATCGCGGGGCACTTGGTGACAGATGCCGATCCACCACAGAGCGGAGGACTCGGAGCATGGCCGGCGCGATGCGCAAGATGGCGGTCTACCTCGGCCTCGTGGAGGACGATGGGTACGACGGTCCGGGGTTCGACCCCGACGACGAATTCGAACCCGAGCCGGAGCCGGAGCGCGACCGGCGGCGGCACCAGCCCGCGCATCAGGTGGAGCGGGAACGGGACCGGGAGCGGGACGAACCGGTACGAGCGGTGCAGCCTCCCGCGCAGCGGGAGCCGGTTCAGATCCCGGCGGAGAGAGAGCGACCCGCCCGAATCGCCCCCGTGGCATCCATCACACCTGAACGTCCGAACATGGAGAAGAACGCACCGGTGATCATGCCCAAGGTCGTGTCCGAGCGGGAGCCCTACCGCATCACCACGCTGCACCCCAGGACCTACAACGAGGCCCGTACCATCGGGGAACACTTCCGTGAGGGCACTCCGGTGATCATGAATCTCACGGAGATGGACGATACGGATGCAAAGCGACTTGTCGACTTTGCTGCAGGGCTCGTCTTCGGTCTCCATGGCAGCATTGAGCGCGTGACGCAGAAGGTGTTCCTGTTGTCGCCTGCTAACGTCGATGTCACGGCGGAGGACAAGGCCCGTATCGCTGAGGGCGGATTCTTCAACCAGAGCTGAGAACACGACACCGGGAACAACCCGGCCGCGAGGCCGGAGCTACGAGAGCCAGGGGAGAGGGAAGCGCGAAATGGGCGTCGCACTGCAGGTTGTCTATATCGCGCTGATGTGTTTCCTCATCGTGCTGATCTTCCGGCTGGTCATGGACTACGTCTTCCAGTTCGCGCGTTCATGGCAGCCCGGCAAGCCGATGGTGGTCATACTTGAGGCCACCTACACTGTCACCGATCCACCGCTCAAGCTTCTGCGGCGGTTCATCCCGCCGCTGCGTCTCGGGGGCGTGGCACTCGACCTGTCCTTCTTCGTTCTGATGATCATCGTCTACATCCTGATCAGCATTGTGATCAGGCTGTGAGCGATACGGTCTTGCCGACTGCCGACGACTACGTAGAGGTGAAGAAGAGATGCCGCTGACTCCTGAGGACGTGCGGAACAAGCAGTTCACGACCGTCCGCCTCCGAGAAGGCTATGACGAGGACGAGGTCGATGCCTTCCTCGACGAGGTCGAGTCCGAGCTGACCCGCCTGCTCCGTGAGAACGAGGACCTGCGCGCGAAGCTGGCCGCCGCCACGCGTGCCGCCGCGCAGAACCAGCAGCAGGGCATGCGCAAGCCGGAGCCGCAGGACCGGCCCGGGGCGCCGGTGCCCGCCGCCATATCGGGTCCGCCGGTCCAGCAGCAGCCCCCGCAGATGGGTCCCCCCCAGCTGCCCGGTGGTGCTCCGCAGCTGCCCGCCGGTCCCAGTGGTCACGGTCCTGGTCCCCAGGGCCAGCACGGCCCCGGTCCGCAGGGCCCGCACGGCCCCGGCCCGATGCAGGGCGGTCCCATGGGTGGCCCGATGGGCGGCCCCATGGGTGGTCACGCCCCGCAGCAGCAGATGCAGCAGATGCAGCAGCCGCAGATGCAGCAGCCCGGTCAGGGCCCCGGTGGCGACAGCGCCGCCCGTGTCCTCTCGCTCGCGCAGCAGACCGCCGACCAGGCGATCGCGGAGGCCCGTTCCGAGGCCAACAAGATCGTCGGCGAGGCGCGCAGCCGCGCCGAGGGCCTGGAGCGCGACGCGCGTGCCAAGGCGGACGCCCTGGAGCGGGACGCGCAGGAGAAGCACCGCGTGGCGATGGGCTCGCTGGAGTCGGCCCGCGCGACGCTGGAGCGCAAGGTCGAGGATCTGCGTGGCTTCGAGCGTGAGTACCGGACCCGCCTGAAGTCCTACCTGGAGAGCCAGCTGCGTCAGCTGGAGACCCAGGCGGACGACTCGCTGGCCCCGCCGCGGACCCCGGCGACCGCTTCGCTGCCGCCGTCGCCCTCGCTGGCTCCGGCCGGTGCGGGCGCCATGGGCCACAGCATGGGCGGCAACCACGGCAACCAGCCGATGGGCGGCAACCCGTCCATGGGCGGTGGGCCCTCGTACGGCGGCCAGCAGCAGATGTCGCCGGCGATGACCCAGCCGATGGCGCCGGTGCGGCCGCAGGCGCCGCAGCCGATGCAGCAGGCTCCCTCGCCGATGCGCGGGTTCCTGATCGACGAGGACGACAACTGAGCCGGGTGCGCGCGGTGAGCGCGTAGCCGTCGGCAGGCTGAGGGCCGGGCCCCGGGGA
>NZ_JBCEWQ010000180.1:0-16387 GCF_038448545.1 Streptomyces sp. CLV115 | reverse complement strand
CCTGTGGTGTGGGGGTGTGCCGTCGGGGCGGCGTGCGGGGCGGGGGCCCCTGGTGGTCCGGCGGGTGTCCGTCCGGGCCGGTCGCGTTGTCCGGCGACGGGATCCATGGTTAGCGGGGGCCGGGACGGGGGTCAATGATGTGACGTACTACCCCAATACGGAGCAATGTCCGAAATGAACCGTTCTGGGTACTTTCCGTGCAGTTCGGGCGGGCCCCGCTCCTACTACCCGGCCTAGGATGTGACGTGGCCCCTATGGGTGGCATCACATCCACAGCGCCATTTCGAGGGCCACGGCGGGCATCGGTCCGCCGGCTTCCACGCGCATGCCGGACATCCATCACTCGCCCCGAGGCACCCACCCGCACGCAGGCGACGGCCCCCGGGAAACGCATCGACGCACACCGACACGACAACCATCAGGTCGCCCACGCGGGGCCCGGCAACCTCACCCCGTCACCACCCGCCTGCACCCGGGGGGCTGTCGCTCACCATGGCCTGCCGGTAGATCACGTTCGTCGACCCGGGCACGGCCATCTCCCTCTACACCCGGGATCGCGGCCGACGAGACCCCGGCGTCCGGGCCGGCACCGTACACAGAACAGCCCGACCGCCCCCGCCCGGCGGCCCGTTTGAATGATCAAAGTAGCGAGGGGTTACCATATGAGCGCCGCCTAGCTCGAAAGATAAACCTGTGACTGTCAATGACGACTCGTTCACCAGCTGGAAGAACCGCGAGGAGATCGCGGAGTCGATGATCCCGGTCATCGGGAAACTGCACCGGGAGCGGGACGTAACGGTTCTGCTCCACAGCCGCTCCTTGGTGAACAAGTCGGTGGTCAGCATCCTGAAGACCCACCGATTCGCCCGCCAGATCGCCGGTGAGGAACTCTCGGTCACCGACACGCTGCCGTTCCTCCAGGCCCTCACCACACTCGACCTCGGCCCTTCGCAGATCGACATCGGCATGCTCGCCGCCACCTACGCGGCCGACGACCGCGGTCTCCCGGTCGAGGAGTTCACCGCCGAGGCCGTCGCCGGTGCCACGGGTGCCAACAAGATCGAGCGCGGTGACGGACGCGACGTCGTCCTGTACGGATTCGGCCGCATCGGCCGTCTCGTCGCCCGTCTGCTGATCGAGAAGGCCGGCTCCGGCAACGGGCTGCGCCTCCGTGCCATCGTCGTCCGCCAGGGCGGTGACCAGGACATCGTCAAGCGTGCCTCGCTGCTGCGCCGCGACTCGATCCACGGTCAGTTCCAGGGCACGATCACCGTCGACGAGGCGAAGAGCACCATCGTCGCCAACGGCAACGAGATCAAGGTGATCTACGCCAACGATCCGTCCGAGGTCGACTACACGGCGTACGGCATCAAGGACGCCATCCTCATCGACAACACGGGCAAGTGGCGCGACCGCGAGGGCCTGTCGAAGCACCTGCGCCCCGGTATCGACAAGGTCGTCCTGACCGCGCCGGGCAAGGGCGACGTCCCCAACATCGTGCACGGCGTCAACCACGACACGATCAAGCCGGACGAGCAGATCCTGTCCTGCGCGTCCTGCACCACCAACGCGATCGTGCCGCCGCTGAAGGCGATGGCGGACGAGTACGGCGTCCTGCGTGGCCACGTGGAGACCGTCCACTCGTTCACCAACGACCAGAACCTGCTGGACAACTACCACAAGGCCGACCGCCGGGGCCGTTCCGCGCCGCTGAACATGGTCATCACCGAGACCGGTGCCGCGTCCGCCGTCGCCAAGGCGCTGCCCGAGCTCAAGGCGCCGATCACCGGCAGCTCGATCCGGGTTCCGGTGCCGGACGTCTCGATCGCGATCCTCAGCCTGCGACTCGGGCGCGAGACCAACCGCGACGAGGTCCTCGACTACCTCCGCAATGTGTCGCTGACCTCGCCGCTCAAGCGCCAGATCGACTTCACCACCGCACCCGACGCCGTGTCGAGCGACTTCATGGGCTCGCGCCACGCCTCGATCGTCGACGCCGGCGCCACCAAGGTCGACGGCGACAACGCGATCCTCTACCTCTGGTACGACAACGAGTTCGGCTACTCGTGCCAGGTCATCCGGGTCGTGCAGCACGTCTCCGGCGTGGAGTACCCGACCTACCCGGCCCCGGCGGTCTGATCCCGACGGATCACGGCCAGGTCCCGCGGGGACCACGGTCCCGCTCGCGCTGTGAAAGGGCGCCCGATGAGCAGCTGCTCATCGGGCGCCCTTCGCGCTGCCGGGGCACCCCGGCGGGCAGGCTCCTTCCCTGCCGCCGTCCGCCGGTCAGCCGAACGAGGCGGCGAACATGCCGGCCTCGTAGGAACCGCCCTTCTGGTGCACGATCACGGCGAGCCGGTTGGCCGCGTTGATCAGGGCGACCAGGACGACCAACGCGGCGACCTGGTCGTCGTCGTAGTGCTTGCGCACCTCGGCCCAGGTCTCGTCGGACACGCCTTCCTGGGCGTCCGCGAGCCGGGTGCCCTCCTCGGCGAGCGCCAGCGCGGCCCGCTCGGCCTCGGTGTACACGGTGGACTCGCGCCAGGCCGCGACCAGGTTGAGCCGGACCGCGGTCTCCCCGGCCGCCGCGGCCTCCTTGGTGTGCAAGTCGATGCACCAGCCGCAGCCGTTGATCTGGCTGGCGCGCAGCGACACCAGCTCCTGGGTGGAATGCGGGAGCGACGACTGCTGGATCACCAGGCCGGCGTTGGCGAACCGCTTGGCGAACTTGGCGGCGATCTCGTTCTCGAACAGGTTGAATCGGGCGTCCATGGCTTCGTCCTCACTCGTGGTGTTGCACTCGACGAACACGAGACGCCGCCGCCCCGCCCGTTGTGACAGGCCCCGACGTGTGACGTGTGCCACTGCTCTCAGGTGTCACAGAACGGTGCGGGCCGGCGTCTTGTGCGCGTGGCACCGTCGAGGGCGAAGAGGCAGGAGCAGCCGGTGAAGAGCGAACACAGCGAGCGGACAGGGGACACGGCCCGGCCGGTCACGGACGGCGTGCCCGCGGATCCCGCCACCGGGGCGTTCATCGCCCACCGCAGTCTGCTGTTCACCGTCGCCTACGAGATGCTCGGATCGGCCGCCGACGCGGAGGACGTGCTGCAGGAGACCTGGCTGCGGTGGGCGGGGGTCGACCTCGGCACGGTGCAGAATCAGCGCGCGTTCCTGGTCCGGATCACCACGCGCCAGGCGCTGAGCCGACTGCGTACGCTCGGCCGCCGCAAGGAGTCCTACGTCGGCTCCTGGCTGCCCGAACCGCTGCTCACCGCGCCCGACGTGGCCGAGGACGTCGAGCTCGCGGACAGCGTCTCGACGGCGATGCTGCTCGTGCTGGAGACCCTCACGCCGGCCGAGCGGGCGGTGTTCGTGCTGCGCGAGGTGTTCGACGTCGAGTACGACGAGATCGCCGGGGCCGTCGGCAAGAGCCCGGCGGCGGTCCGCCAGATCGCCCACCGGGCAAGGGCCCACGTCGCCGCGCGACGGCCGCGTGGGGTCGTTTCCCCGGCCGAGACCCGGGACGCGCTCGATGCGTTCCGGCGGGCGACCGAGACGGGCGATCTGCAGGGCCTGCTCGACATCCTCGCGCCGGACGTCGTCCTGCTCGGCGACGGCGGCGGAATCAAGCAGGCCGTCCTGCGTCCCGTCGTGGGGGCCGACAAGGTGGCCCGGCTGCTGGCCACCGGGCTGGGCAGGACTCCCGACGTCTCGCTGCTGCCCGCGCAGGTCAACGCCCAGCCGGCGCTGATCGTCCGGCTCGACGGCGCGGTCGACACCGTCATGACGCTGCGCGTCACCGACGGCCTGGTCTCCGCGGTCTACGCCGTGCGCAACCCCGAGAAGCTGTCGCACATGGAGCGGGAGACCTCTCTGCGCCGCTGATCGCGGGTCGGCCGTCCTGGCCGTGCCACGCGGACCGGGACCAGCCGGCCGTCGGCGGCGAGCCTGCGCCCGGGCCCTGGATGCGAGGACCTCCAGGGCCCGGGCGTCGGACACCGCCTGCCCGAGGTCCTGGACCGGGCAGGCAGCCAGAGCGTCGTCCCCGTCGCCCGGAGTTGCCCGAAGGCGGCATCGCGGACGGCCGGCCTCTGGTCTACTCACGCCATGATCACACTGCTGCCCCGCGTCCTTCGAGCACTTGAGAGGTTCCATGCCGCCCACCCCTGGGACCACAACGCCCACTACCACCGGCAGATCCTGCGCCGGCTCCCGAGACGCTTCGGCAGCGCCCTGGACGTCGGGTCCGGCAGCGGTGAACTCGCCCGGCTCCTGGCCGCACGTGCCGGAGCGGTACGCGGCATCGACGTGGACCCCACCATCGTCGCCCGCGCACGGGAGCTCACGGCCCCGGCGGCCCCGGTGACGTTCACCGTCGCAGACGCACTGAAGGAAATGTCCCCCGGCCCCTACGACGTCATCACCTGCGTCGCCACCATCCATCACCTGCCGTTCAGCGACGCCCTCACGCGCTTCCGGCAACACCTGGCGCCCGGCGGAACCCTGGTCGTCGTAGGTCTCTACCGCCCGCGATCGGGGAGTGACCGGCTGATCGACGCCGTCGCCATTCCGTCGAATGTCGCCATGGCGTTGATCAAGAACAAGGGCCGCAGGTCACCACGCCCCGCATCGATGACCGCCCCGACCCGACCGGCGACCATGACCTTCGCGGACATCGTGCGCGACGCCCGCCTCGCGCTGCCCGGCGTACGACTGCGCCGACGGCTGTTCTGGCGCTACACACTCGTCTGGCACCAGCGCTGAGCAGTCGGCGCGCCACGCACGGTCCGGCCGAGGAAGCCTGCCGAAGCCCCGGCGGCACCGATCCGGCACATCTGCCCCGGAGTTGTGGCACCCACCGGACATAGCGCCCGGGAGGGCCTGTGGCACGATGCCCGGATGACCTCCAGTACGCCGGTGTCCCCCGTCGTTCCCGCAGGCCGGACGGCACGGGACGGCCAACCGGTACTCGACCTGCCCAACGGCCTGGAGCTGACGGATGGCACGACCAGCACCTGCACGCCCGCATCAGGGGTGACGCCGAGGGCGCACTGTGAGAGCGTCCGCACGTCACGTGGCACGGGGTGAAAGGTAGGAACAGCCCGGCCGGAGACCACACAACACACTCCTGTCGCACCGACGGCGGCGGTGCGACGACCACACGCCCCGCAGCGGGCGCCGACGGCGAAAGGCATGGAGATCCTGATGATGCGGTACAGCGAGTACAGAGCCCATGACGCGGTGGGCCTGGCCGAGTCGGTCGCCCGGGGCGAAGTCTCACCCGATGAGCTGCTCGATGCGGCCATCTCCCGCGCGCAGACCGTGAACGGCAGACTCAACGCGATCGTGCGGCCGATGCACGAGATCGCCCGGGCGCGGGCGAAGGAGTCGCTCAGCGGGCCGTTCGCCGGAGTTCCGTTCCTGATCAAGGATCTGTCGCAGGACTACGCCGGGCTGCCGACCGGCAGCGGAAGCCGGGCTCTTCGGCACCGTCCCGTCGAGCGGCACAGCGAGGTGGTCGACCGCTGGCTGGGCGCCGGACTGGTGATCTTCGGCAAGACCAACACACCGGAGTTCGGCGCGAAGGGTGTCACCGAGCCGGAGGCGAACGGGCCCACCCGCAACCCCTGGGACCTCGGCCGCACACCCGGCGGTTCGTCCGGAGGGTCGGCGGCGGCCGTGGCGGCGGGCATCGTGCCGGTGGCCGGTGCCAACGACGGCGGCGGATCGATACGCATTCCGGCCGCGTGCTGCGGCCTGTTCGGCCTGAAGCCGGGGCGCGGACTCGTCCCGGCCGGTCCGACCGTCGCCGAGCACCTCCACGGCGCCGCCACCGACGGTGTCGTCTCGCGCAGCGTCCGCGACAGCGCGGCCATGCTGGACGTGCTGACCGCGCGGGCGGATCCGGGCGGACCGTTCCTGCACGCACGCCCCGAGCTGCCGTACGCCGAACTCGCGCGCCGGCCCCGGAAATTGCGGATCGGCTTCGCCACCCGCTCCCCCATCGACACCGAGGTCGACCCGCAGGCGGTCGCCGCGGTCGACGATGCCGCGGAGCTGCTCCGCCGGCTCGGCCACGACGTCGAGCCGGCCGAGCCGGAGATCGACCAACGCCGGCTCGCCTTCGATTTCCTGGCGATGTGGACCACCCAACTAGCGCACACCGTGGACGAGATCCGCCGGGCGACCGGTGCCGGACCGGATTCGTTCGAGCTCGACACCCATCTGCTGGCCGCCGCCGGACGCGCCCTGAAGGCTCCCGCCTACTACGCCGCCCACGAACGGTGGAACACGTACAGCCGGCAGCTCGCCGCCTTCCACCGCCGCTACGATCTGCTCCTCACCCCGACCCTGGCCCGGCCCGCCGTCCGGATCGGCGAGCTGGACACGCCCAAGCCGGTGCGTGCGGTGGCCCGGGTCCTGATGCGGCTGGGGCTGCTGGGCACCCTGGCCGGGACCAGGGCGTGGGAGAGCGCGGTGATCGCCAACCTCGCGGCGACCCCGTACACCCAGTTGGCCAACATCACCGGCCGACCCGCGATGAGCGTCCCCACGTACCGCACCCCCGACGGCCTGCCCCTCGGTGTCCAGTTCGTGGGCCCGCTGGGCGGTGAGGGGATGCTGCTGGCCCTCGCCGCCCGGATCGAGACCGAACGGCCCTGGGCACACCTCGAACCCGTGCTCTGAGCGACCGGCCGTGGGGCGGCGGGAGGCAGCGGGGGCATTCCTGCCGGTCTCCGCCGCCGGGCCCGCCGCCCGCCCCCGAGGACGCCCGTCCCACATATACAGAGTCTTTTGTTAAGAGCTCGGGGACGCCCTGCCCGGGGGCGGAGCCTCAGGACGACGGTTCGGGCAGCATCGTGTCGACGTCGTACAGCCTGGCGTCCACATGGTCGAGGGCCAGCCGGACCGCGCCCAGCACCACGGCCTGGTCGGAGAGGGTGGAGACCGCCAGTGCCGGGGGCTCCAGGCACAGCGGGTCGAGGTGCCGCCGCAGCGGCTCCAGCAGTACGTCACCGGAGCGCGACACCCCGCCGCCGATCACGACGAGCTCCGGGTCCAGGGCCAGGACCAGGGCGGCGATGCCCTCGGCCAGATCGTGGGCGTACTGCTCCACGGCCCAGCGGGCGGCCGGTTCGCCGGTGCGGGCCTGGGCGAAGACGTACTCGGCGGCCTCCTGGGGCAGGATGTCCGCCGGCATCTTCGGATAGCCGGTCAGATGCGAGGTGGCCCGGTGCCAGCCCAGCAGGGGCAGGGCGCCGATCTCGCCGGCCGCGCCCCCGCGCCCCCGGTGCACCCGGCCGCCGATCAGCAGGCCGGCGCCGGTACGCACCCCGGACAGCACGAAGGCCACGTCGTCGACGCCCTGGGCCTCGCCGATCCAGCCCTCCGTGAGCGCGGCGAGATTGCAGTCGTTCTCCACCAGGACCGGGCAGTCGAAGTCGGCGCCCAGCTCGCCCGCGAGGTCCAGACCGTCCCATTCCGGCAGGCCCACGCAGCGTTTGACCCGGCCGTCGTGGCTGACCACGCCGGTGGTGCCGACGCAGACGGTGGCGAGCTGGGCGGAGCCGACCTCCGCCGACCCCAGTGCCTTGACGGCCGTCGCGCGCACGGCTTCCAGGCGCACGGCACGCCCGGCGTCCGCGCTCACCCGCTCCGTGCGGGATGCCACGACGGTGCCGTCGAGGTCGGCCACGGCCGCCCGGATGCTGTACGAGCCGATGTCGATGCCGAGCACGTAGTCGCCGGTCGCGTGGAAACTGAACAGCCTTGCGGGGCGGCCCATGTGGCCCGGCTGCGGTGGCAGTTCCTTCAGCCATCCCGAGCCGAGCAACTCCTCGGTCAGGCTCTCCACGGTCGGGCGGGACAGACCCGTGCGTCTGGTGACCTCGGTGAGGCTGAGAGGGCCCTGGCCGCGCAGGGCGCGAAGCGTCGTGACCAGATTGATGCGCCGCAGCCGCGAGGTGTCGCCTCCGGAAATTGTCACCGTCACTCCCTTGACAGGATCTGTACATGAGAAATAAAAACAGGTTGCATTAGTAAGTCGCAAGTCCGAGGGGGTATTTGTGGTCACTCTCGCCATCATCGGCGCGGGGCTGCGTGGCATGAGCTACGCGCGGCGTGCTCTGGAGAGCGGCATGGCGCGTGTGGTGGCCGTGGCCGAGCCCGATCCCGAGCGCCGGCGCAACATGGCCGCCGCGCACGACGTACCGGCCGAGAACGTCTTCGCCGACTGGCGGGATCTGCTCGCCAGGGACCGGCTGGCCGACGCGGTGGTGGTCTCGACGCAGGACAGCATGCATACGGAACCCGCGGTGCGGGCGGCCGATCTCGGCTACCACCTGCTCCTGGAGAAGCCGATGGCGCAGAGCGAGGAGGAGGCCGCCGCCATCGCCGCGGCCGCCGACCGCAACGACGTGCTGCTGGCCGTCTGCCACGTCATGCGCTACACGCCCTACACGATCAGGCTCAGGGAGCTCATCGCCGAGGGCCGGATCGGCGAGGTGATGAACATCCAGCACCTGGAGCAGGTCGGCTGGTGGCATCAGGCCCACTCGTTCGTAAGGGGCAACTGGCGCAGCGAGGAGGGGTCGGGGCCGATGCTGATGACCAAGGCCTGCCACGACCTCGACTGGATCGCCCATGTCAAGGGCGCGCTGCCGGAGCGGGTGTCCTCGTTCGGCAATCTGGTGCACTTCCGGGCGGAGAGCCGGCCCGAGGGTGCGGCGGATCGCTGCGTGGAGTGCCCGGTGGAGTCCACCTGCCCGTACTCGGCCAAGCGCATCTACCTCGACTGCCTGGGTGACGCGGACAAGGAGTTCTGGCCGCTGTCCGCGGTCACGGCCGACCACACGGAGGAAGGGGTGCTCGCGGCGCTGCGCGAGGGCCCGTACGGCCGGTGCGCGTACACCTGTGACAACGATGTGGTCGACACCCAGGTCGTGACCATGGAGTTCGCCGACGGTACCTCCGCCACCTGCACGGTCACCGCGTTCGCGGCGCTGGAGCACCGCAAGACCCGGATCTTCGGCACCCGCGGCTCCATCGACGGGGACGGAGTCGTCCTGCGCGTGCACGACTTCGTGACCGACGAGGTCACCGTCATCGACACCGGTGCGAACGGCGATCCCACGGCCGCCACCGGGCACGGCGGCGGTGACGCGGCTCTGTTCGACGCCTTCGTCGATGCCATCGGCAAGAACGATCCCTCCCTGGTACTCACCGACGGTGCGGAGAGCCTGGCCACGCACCGGGTCGTCTGGGCGGCCGAGCAGGCTCGCCGCACCGGCACCGTCGTATCCCTCCTGCCGCGCTGACCCCCGGCCGTCGCGCCACGCCCGCGGACTCCCGCGCTCACCGGTCTCCCTCACGAAAGGCACACCCCCGTGCGTAAGTTGACAGTCATGCTCACCGTCGGAGCTCTCGCGCTGAGCGTAGGCGCCTGCGGCAAGAAGAACGGCTCCGCCGCCTCGGAGAAGGAGCTCGTCTACACCTCCTCGTGGGGTGCCGACGAGCCGCAGGGCAAGCTCATCAAGTCGATAGCCGACGACTTCACCAAGGCGACCGGCACCAAGGTCGACCTGAAGTTCGTGGGCCGCAAGGGCACCGACACCCTCCCCACCGAGATGAACGCGGGCCAGGGCCCGGACCTGTTCGACACCTCCACCGACAGCGTCGGCGCCTTCGTCGCCCAGAACCTCGCCGCGCCGCTGGACGACGTCCTGGACATGAAGGTGCCGGGCGAGGGCAAGAAGGTGCGGGACGTGCTGCCGGAATCGGTGGTACAGGCGTCGACCGACAAGGACCATGTGCGGTTCGTGGCGCACACCGTGATCTCCACCGCGGTCTGGTACGACGCGTCCAAGCACGCGGGGCTCGCCCCCAGGACGTGGAAGGAGTTCATCGCCTATCTCGACGAGGCGAAGAAGGACGGCCGCACCCCGCTGGGCCAGGACGGCACGGTCAACTTCTACAACGCGTACTGGTTCTACTCGGCCCTGGTCCGTTCCGAGGGCGCCGGCAGCCTCAGCGCTCTGGGCAAGGACCCGGCCGCCTGGGACGGGCCGGCGGTGCTCGCGGCCGCGAAGAAGGTGGAGGAGCTTGCCGACGGCGGCTACTTCCAGAAGGACTTCATGGCCACCAAGTACCCGGCCGCACAGGATGCCTGGGCACAGGGCAAGTACGACCTGAACCTGAACGGCACCTGGCTGGCCGCCGAGACCGGTTCGAAGCTGGCCGAGGGAACCGAGGTCGCCTCGTTCCAGCTGCCGGCCGGCGGCAAGAACTCGGTGGAGGTCGGCACGCTCGGCTGGGGCGTCAACGCCAAGGGCCACAACATCGAGGCGGCCAAGGAGTTCCTCGCCTTCGCGCTGCAGAAGAAGTACGAGGGGAAGATCTCCAGCGACGCGCACAACATCCCCGCGCGCCCGGACGTCCCCGCGCCCGGCTACCTGGCGGGTGTGCAGAAGGACGTCGCCGAGGCGAAGTTCACCCACCGCACCTACGACGACATGGCCGCGGACAAGAACTGGTGGAACAACGTCTTCCTGCCCCTGGACGACCAGTTGCTCTCCGGCAAGATCGACGCCGCGACCTTCGTGAAGACGGGCAAGAAGAAGGCCGCAGACTACCTCGCCAGCAAGGGCTGATCCCATGGGGACGGCAACACTCACCCCGCCCGCGGCAGTGGCACCGCCCGCCGCGGGCAAGGCGGGCAAGGACAAACGGGTACGGCCGGCGCGCGAGCGGGCCTTCTGGCCCTTCCTGCTCCCCGCGCTGATCGCCTACTCCGCGCTCTTCGTCCTGCCGTCGCTCTTCGGCTTCTGGGTCAGCTTCAACAAGTGGGCGGGGCCCGGCTCCCCGATGACGTGGCACGGCCTCGGCAACTACATCGACCTGGCCCGCAGCGAGGCCTTCCGTACCGCCTTCGTCAACACCTTCGTGCTGGCCTTCGGCGGCGGGGCCCTCGTCTTCGCCTTCACCTTCCTGTCCATGATGGTGCTGCGGCAGGTCAAGGGCCGGGCCTTCATCCGGTCCGTGATCTTCCTGCCGATGATCATCTCGGTGATCGCGGTCGGCGTTGCCATCGGCTTCCTGCTCAATCCCGACGGCGCGGTCAACACGATCCTGGGCTGGGTCGGCATCGAGGCACAGCCGTGGCTGGGCCCGGACATGGTGTTCAAGTGCATCGTCGCCGGGCTGGTGTGGTCGAGCACGGGCTTCTACGTGGCGCTGATGATGTCGGCCGCCGACTCCATCCCGCCCTACCTCTACGAGGACGCCAAGCTGATCGGCGCCACGAAGTGGGAGCAGTTCCGGCACATCACACTGCCGCTGACCTGGGACGTGTTCGCGGTTTCGGCCGTGTTGTGGGTGGTCAACAGCCTGAAGGTGTTCGAGATCGTGATCGCCTTCACCACGGCCGGCACACCGGCCAGCCCGCCGATCCAGGCACGCACCGTGGCGGTGCAGCAGTACGCCTCGGTGGCCGGCGGTGGTGTGCCCGAGCTGGGTTCGGGTGCCGCCATGGGCGTCGTCATCCTGATCGTGACGACGATCCTCATCGTACTGACCCGGCGTGTCACCCGCCGCGAACGTGTGGAGCTGTCATGAGGCGCCTGTTCGGCGACATTCTGGTGCCGCGCGCGACCACCGTCGCGCTCTGGGCCTGGGTCGTCTTCAACCTCGCGCTGGTGGCCTGGGTCGGCCTCCAGTCGCTCAAGGACTCGGGGCAGGTCTGGCTCTCGCCGTTCGCGCTGCCGGACACCATCGAGTGGGGCAACTACTCCGCGGCGTGGAAGGCCGCCGGCTTCTCCGCCGCCGCCCTCAACAGCACCGTTCTGACGGTGGTCGGCTCGCTGCTGATCGTGGCGTTGTCGGCGCCCGCCGCGTATGTCCTGGCCCGCTCCGACCGGCGCGCCGCCGGACGGCTCACCGGGTACTTCGCGATGGGTCTGAGCATCCCGGTGCAGACGATCGTGATCCCCATCATCGTGATCAAGCTGTCCGTCTCCACGTTCATGATCGACTGGGTGACCGGCTGGTGGGACAACCGGATCACGCTCCTGGTCTTCCAGGTGGTGCTGTCGCTGCCGTTCGCCGTGTTCGTACTGACCGGCTACATGCGCTCGCTGCCCCACGAGATCGAGGAGGCGGCCGAGCTGGACGGTGCGGGTCCGCTGCGCGCCTTCGTCCAGGTCGTGCTTCCGGTGGCCAAGCCGGGCGTGATGACGGTGCTGATCCTCAACGTCATCGGCCTGTGGAACGAGACCCTGCTCGCCCTGTTGATCACCCCCACGCCTGAGGAGCGCACGCTGCCCGCGGCACTTCTCAGCCTCTATGGCTCCATGCAGTACAGCTCCGACTGGGGCGCCCTGTTCGCCGGAATCGTGATCCTGGTCTATCCCATGATCGTGCTCTACCTCTGGCTGGGCCGCCGCATCGTCGAGGGCATGACTGCGGGGATCGGTAAGTAACGCGCATACAGAGACCGGCAATCCACCCGGAAGGACCGAGCGTTGCGTATTTTGCGTACCTCACGTACCCCAGGCACCTCATCCACTCCACGGAGGCACCTCATAGGGGCGCTCCTGACGGCCCTCGCCCTGCCGCTCTCGGCGGTGGCGGCGGGGCCCGCGCAGGCGGCGGCCCCGGCGAAGCCCCACCCGCGTGCGGCGGGCACCACGTACTACGTGGACGCCGAAGCAGGCAACGACGCCCGGTCGGGCAAGAACCAGGCGGCGGCCTGGAAGTCGCTCGCCAAGGCGAGCCAGTTGACGCTGGGCCCCGGTGACCGGCTGCTGTTCAAGGCCGGTCAGCGGTGGAAGGGCCGGCTCGACATCCAGGGGGCGGGCACCGTCGGCAGTCCCGCGTTCGTCGGCTCGTACGGCAGTGGGGCCAGGCCACTGATCGAGGGCGCGGGCACGACCGATGTCGCGGTCAAGCTCAACAATGTCCACGACTTCACGCTCGACGGGCTGGAGGTGACCAACTGGAGCGACAGCACCACCCCCCGCTCCGGTGTGAACCTGTTCGCCAAGGACGCGGGCAAGCTGTCCAACATCACCCTGCGCAACCTGAACATCCATGACGTGGACGGGCCGGGCGGCAGCACGGTCAGCTCGGCGGGGCTGCTGGTCTCCATCCGCGGCAACACGACCCCCACGTTCTTCGACAACCTGGTGCTGGAGAAGAACGAGGTCAGCAAGATCCGTTCGTACGGGATCATCACCTGGTCCACCTGGTCCCGGCGCAACGGCATGACGAGCCTGTACCCGGTGGAGACCGGCATCCCCGACAGCGAGGTCGTCACCTGGACGCCCAGCACCGGCGTCAAGATCCGTGACAACTACGTCCACGACGTGACGGCCGGTGGCATCACGCCCATGCACACCAAGGGCGCCGTCGTCGAGGGCAACCGCGTCCACAAGGCCGCCACCGGCCGGCTCAACACCAAGGGCGGGAACGTCGGCATCTGGTGGCAGGGCAACGACGACCTGCTCGTGCAGCGCAACGAGGTGTCGGGCTCCGGCTTCAACGGGCCGGGCACCGACGGTCACGGCTTCGACGCGGACGCCGACAACAACCACAGCGTCGTCCAGTACAACTACAGCCACGACAACGACGGCGGATTCTTCATCACCGTCTCCTTCAAGGGAGCGCCGACCAAGGACACCGTGGTCCGGTACAACCTGAGCAAGGACGACGGCTTCGAGGTCTTCAGCCTCTCCACCGAGACGTCGGGCACCTCGATCTACAACAACACCGTCTACGCGAGCGGCCGGGTCGTCACCGTGCACCCGCCGTACACCGGTGCCGGTGACTATCCGCTCGGCAAGATCGTGCACATCTACAACAACGCGAGCGGCATCGACATCCGCAACAACATCTTCTACAACCGGACCACCGCCGGCTACGACACCGCCAACAACACCGTCTACGACTCCAACCTCTACTGGGGCACCACCACGCCCGTCGCCCCGTCCGGCGACATCAACGCGATCAAGGCGGACCCGAAGCTGGTCTCCATCGGCACCGACCCGGCGGGCTACAAGCTCCAGGCCGACTCGCCCGCGAGGGCGCGCGGCGCGACGGTGACGCAGGACGTCGAGGACTACTTCGGCAACGCGGTCCCGGCCACCGCTCCCGACCGGGGCTTCCACCAGTTCACCGGGGCTCCGGTGCGGCCGGTCGTGACCACCTCGTACGCCACGCTCGGCAACAGCCACCCCTACCGGATGGTCGACGGCGACACCTCGACCGCGTGGAGCAGTGTGTCCTCCGCAGTGGCCTTCCCAGGCACCGTCGACGTGGACTTCCGGCAGCCCACCAGCGTCGGCACCGTCACCCTGCACACCGCCTTCGCCACCGGCCAGGGCATCAAGCAGCTCGACGTGCAGACCTGGAACGGCTCGGCCTGGGTGACCCAGGTCGCCGGGCAGCAACTGGCCTGGTCGGGCAACACATCGACCGTCGAGCAGCGCACGATCACCCTGCCCCGGCGGGTCACGACCGAGCGACTGCGGCTGACGGTCCGTGACGCCCATCTCCAGTGGGGCAACTTCGCGCTCTACGAGATCCAGGCCGCCTGACCGGTGGGGCGGCCCGTGCGGCACCTGACCGTCGCGCGGGCCGCCCCACCCCGCACCATGAACGGCGAGCTCCCTGACGGCCCGACGGCCTCCCTGTCACGCGGACGCGTGGTGCTCCGGGAGGCCGTCGGGTCCGTTCACGCGGTGTGCTCGACCACACCTGCGACCACGACGGTCTCCGCCACGGTGCCGGGGATGTCCTGGGGTGCGGCGCGCAGGATGTCGCGGGAGAGGACCACGAAGTCTGCGGCCTTGCCGACGGTCAGCGAACCCCGTTCGTGATCGAGGAAGTTGGCGTACGCCGAACCCATCGTGTAACCGTGGACCGCGGTCTCCACACTGATGGTCTCCTGCGGCATCCACGGCTCACCACCGCCCAGCGGGCGACGGGTGACCGCGGTGTGGATGCCGACCATCGGGTCCATCTCGGCCACGTTCCAGTCACTGGAGAGGGCGAGCACGGCCCCGGCGTTGTGCAGGCTGCGCATCGGCCACGCCTTGTGCCAGCGCTCGGCCCCGATGTTCTCCGCCCAGTCCTTGCCTGGTCCGGCGACCTCCGGCGCGCAGTGCCGGGGCTGCATGCACGCGACCACGCCGAGGGCGGCGAACCGCGGGGTGTCGGCGGGGTCCAGGCACTCGACGTGGACCACCTGGTGGCGGGCGTCCCGCTCCCCGTTGACCGTGCGGGCCCGCTCGACGGCGTCCAGCACGGTACGGATGCCCCGGTCGCCGGTCGCGTGGACGAAGCACTGGAAGCCACGGGCGTCCAGCTTTGTCAGCAGTTCGGCGAACTCCTCGGGCGGGTAGAACGTGTCGCCCCGGTGCCGGCCGCAGCCCGCGTAGGGCTCCAGCAGGGCCGCCGTCCGCGGCTCCACCACGTCGTCGATGTAGAGCTTGAGCGGCCCGACCCGGATCCGGTCGTCGTCGTATCGGTGGGCGGCGGTGGCGAAGTCGTCGAGGTCGGCGTCCGTGGTGCCACGCGGGTGGAAGAGGGCGGCGACGATCCGGGACTTGAGCCGGCCCTCGGCACGGGCCCGGTCGAAGAGCCGGAGGTCGTCGAGCGAATTCTGGGGCTCGACCACCGTGGTGATGCCGAAGCGGATGGCATCGTCCAGCGACTTGGCCAGCCGCCCGTACTGCCGGTCCGCGCCGGCCCACGGGAGACCCAGCCGCTGGAGGGCGCGGTGTCCGTCGCGGGACAGGCCCTTGACCGCGAAGTCCTTGATGAATCCGGTGGGTTCGCCGGTGACCGGGTCGGTGACGGCCGCACCGAACGGCAGCCGGGTGTGGTCGCGGTCGATGCCGAGAGCGCGCAGGCCCGCGGTGTTGACCCAGGCGGTGTGCACGTCGTAGCTGAGCACGAAGGCCGGCACGTCGCCGGTGGCCGGGTCGAGGTCGGCGGCGGTGGGCATCCGGCCGTCCGGGATCGCCGAGTAGTCGAAGGCCTCCGCCTCGATCCACCGGGCGTCGGGGTGGGCGGTGTGCCAGGCACGGATGCGGGCGTGGACCTCGTCGAGGGTGGTGGCGCCGGAGAGCTGGACGCAGGCGTCGTCCGAGCCGAGCCGGACATGGTTGTGGGCGTCGACGAAGCCCGGGAGAACCAGCTTGCCCCCGGCATCGAGCACGTGGGTGTCGGGGCCCGTCCACCCGCGCGCCTCCTCGTCCGGGCCGAGCCAGGCGATGCGGCCGTCGACCACGGCCATGGCCTGTGCCTCGGGGAGCGCCGGGTCGACGGTGTGGATGCGGGCGTTGCGCAGGACGAGGTGGGCGGGGCGGGCGGGGCAGGCCATGTGAGG
>NZ_JBCEWQ010000179.1:0-16450 GCF_038448545.1 Streptomyces sp. CLV115 | reverse complement strand
GCTCCGGCTGCCCCCGCTCCGGCCCCGGTCGCTCCGGCCGCCCCCGCTCCGGCTCCGGCCCCGGTGGCGCCCGCCGCTCCGGTCGCCGCCCCGGCGCCCGTGGCCGCCGCTCCGGTCGCCGCTCCGGCTCCGGTCACCCCGGCCGCCCCGGCCGCGACCTCCGGTGACGACGGCGCGTACGTCACGCCGCTGGTCCGCAAGCTCGCCGCCGAGAACGGTGTCGACCTGGGCGCGGTCAAGGGCACCGGCGTCGGTGGCCGCATCCGCAAGCAGGACGTAGTGGCCGCAGCCGCCGCCGCGGAGGCCGCCAGGGCCGCCGCGGCCGCCCCGGCTCCGGCCGCCGCCGTGACTGCCGGAGGCCGTGCCGCCTCGAAGGCGCCGAAGCTGGAGGCGTCCCCGCTGCGTGGTCAGACGGTCAAGATGACCCGCATGCGCAAGGTCATCGGCGAGAACATGATGAAGGCGCTGCACTCGCAGGCCCAGCTGACCTCGGTCGTCGAGGTCGACGTCACCAAGCTGATGAAGCTGCGCAACAAGGCGAAGGACGCGTTCGCCGCCCGCGAGGGCGTCAAGCTGTCCCCGATGCCGTTCTACGTCAAGGCGGCGGCCCAGGCGCTGAAGGCCCACCCGGTCGTCAACGCCCGGATCAACGAGGACGAGGGCACCATCACGTACTTCGACTCGGAGAACATCGGCATCGCCGTGGACGCCGAGAAGGGTCTGATGACCCCGGTCATCAAGGGTGCGGGCGACCTGAACATCGCCGGTATCTCGAAGAAGACCGCCGAGCTGGCCGGCAAGGCCCGCGGCGGCGGCCTGACGCCGGACGACATGTCCGGTGCCACCTTCACCATCAGCAACACCGGCTCGCGCGGTGCGCTGTTCGACACCGTCATCGTGCCGCCGAACCAGGCAGCCATCCTGGGCATCGGTGCCACGGTCAAGCGGCCGGCGGTCATCGAGACCGAGGAGGGCACCGTCATCGGTGTCCGCGACATGACGTACCTGTCGCTCTCCTACGACCACCGTCTGGTGGACGGCGCGGACGCCGCCCGTTACCTGACCTCGGTCAAGGCGATCCTGGAGGCCGGTGAGTTCGAGGTCGAGCTCGGCCTCTGAACCCCTCGGCTGTAACCAGCCTCACCAGCTGCGCCCCCGTCCGGAACACTTCCGGACGGGGGCGCAGCCGTATTGTCTAGACACCACCGGTCGCCCCGGCAATCGTGATGGTGCGGACATCACCGGTTTGCCCCGAAGGAGCCCCTCATGACCCCGCCCGTCGTCCACTCGCTGCGCGAACAGATCCGCGAGCACATCGTGGACGGGATCGTCAGCGGGCGCTGGAAGCCCGGTGAGCGGATCGTGGAGCGCCGGATCGCCACCGAGCTGGAGGTCAGCCAGACGCCCGTGCGAGAGGCCCTGCGGGAGTTGGAGACGCTGCGGCTGATCGAGTCGGCGCCCAACAAGGGCGTACGGGTCCGCAATCTGACCGCCGCCGATCTGGAGGAGAGCTATCCGGTACGGGCCGGTCTGGAGCAGATCGCGGCGGAGCTGGCGGCGCCGGCCCTCGGCGAGGACTGCTCACGCCTCACGCCGTACGTGACGGCGCTCTACGAGGCGGACCGGCTGGCCGACGGCGAGGCGCAGGTGCGGCACACCGTGGGCTTCCACCGCGAGATGGTGCGGGCCGCCGGGAACGCGGTGCTGCTGCACACCTGGGAGGGGCTGGGCATCGAGGTGTTCACCGCCCTGTCGATCCGGTGGCTGGGCACGGTGCAGAAGTCGTACGCGGAGGAGCACGAGGCGCTCATCGAGGCGTTCCTGCGCAAGGACCCGGACATCGGGTTGCTGGCGAAGGCCCATGTGCTCGGCTGCGCGCCGCGCGCCTGAGCGTCGTACACATCTGTCGCGCGGGGTGCTCTACCGTGCAGACGGGCACCCCATTTGTACGATAAATCCCGTCACTCCGTGCCTCGTTCCGAGACACCCCATGCCACTTTCTTCATATCGAGAAGTTTTGCACTTCACCCTTTGATCGATCATCGATCGGCGACTTACAGTTCATTCGCGGGCCCACCGGCCCCATCGCCCTGTCCTGCCAGTCAGGGCCTTCTCCACCCCCCTCCACTCCGGAAGGCGGCGATCATGACCGACCCCGTAGGAAAGCTTCCGAGCGAGCTCGACCAGCTCCCGGACCGTGACCCCGAGGAGACCGCCGAATGGGCGGCCTCCCTGGATGCCGTCACCAAGGCCGCGGGCCCGCACCGGGCCGCGTACCTGATGCGCCGTTCGCTCGAACACGCCGAGGGCGCCGGTCTCGCGCTGCCCAAGCTGCTGGAGACCGATTACGTCAACTCCATCCCGACCGCCGCCGAGCCCGAGTTCGACGGCGATCTGGAGATGGAGTCCAGGATCACCGCCTGGAACCGCTGGAACGCGGCCGCGATGGTCACCCGCGGCGCGCGCTACGGCGTCGGCGGCCACATCGCCACCTTCGCCTCGGCGGCCTGGCTGTACGAGACCGGCTTCAACCACTTCTTCCGCGGCAAGGAGGGGGACGGCTCCGGCGACCAGCTCTACATCCAGGGCCACGCCTCCCCCGGCATCTACGCCCGCGCCTTCCTCGACGGCCGGCTCAGCGAGCAGCAGCTCGACAACTTCCGCCAGGAGGCGGGCGGCGACGGCCTGCCGTCCTACCCGCACCCGCGGCGGCTGCCCTGGCTGTGGGAGTTCCCCACCGTGTCGATGGGCCTCGGCCCGCTCTCGGCGATCTACCAGGCGCGCTTCAACCGCTACCTCGCCAACCGCAGCATCAAGGACACGTCGAACTCGCACGTCTGGGCCTTCCTCGGCGACGGCGAGATGGACGAGCCCGAGTCGACCGCCGCCCTCGCGCTGGCGGCCCGTGAGGGTCTCGACAACCTGACCTTCGTCATCAACTGCAACCTGCAGCGACTCGACGGCCCGGTCCGCGCCAACTTCCGCGTGGTCCAGGAGCTGGAGGGCGCGTTCCGCGGGGCCGGCTGGAACGTCGTCAAGACGCTCTGGGGCAACGCCTGGGACGAGCTGTTCCGGCTGGACACCACCGGTGCCCTGGTCCGCCGGCTCCGGGAGGTCCCGGACGCGCAGTTCCAGACGTACGCCACCCGCGACGTCGCGTACATCCGCGAGCACTTCTTCGGCGCCGAGCCCGCGCTCGCCGAGCTGGCCAAGCTGCTCACCGACGCGAAGATCGCCGAGTGCTTCTACACCTCGCGCGGCGGCCACGAGGCCCGCAAGGTGTACGCGGCGTACCGGGCGGCCCTGGCGCACAAGGGCGCGCCGACCGTGATCCTCGCCCAGACGGTGAAGGGCTTCACCCTCGGCAAGGGCTTCGAGTCCAAGAACGCCAACCACCAGATGAAGAAGCTCTCGGTGGACGAGTTCAAGGACATGCGGGAGCTGCTCGGGCTCCCGATCCCGGACAGTGCCTTCGCCGACGGCCTGGTGCCCTACGGCCACCCGGGCGCCGACTCCCCCGAGGTCCGTTACCTCCAGGAGCGCCGCGCCGCCCTCGGCGGTCCCGCCCCGGCCCGCCGGGTGCACGCCGCGGCGCTGCCGCAGCCCGAGGAGCGCGCGTTCGCCGCGCTCAAGAAGGGCTCCGGCAAGCAGGAGATGGCCACGACCATGGCCTTCGTGCGCCTGGTCAAGGACCTGATGCGGGACAAGGAGACCGGTCGGCGCTGGGTTCCGATCGTCCCGGACGAGGCCCGTACCTTCGGTATGGAGTCGCTGTTCCCGTCGGCCGGCATCTACTCGCCGCTGGGCCAGACCTACGAGCCGGTCGACCGCGACCAGCTGATGTACTACAAGGAGGCCAAGGACGGCCAGATCCTCAACGAGGGGATCACCGAGGCCGGGGCCATGGCTGACTTCATCGCCGCGTCGACGTCGTACGCGACGCACGGCGAGACGATGATCCCCTTCTACATCTTCTACTCGATGTTCGGCTGGCAGCGGACCGGCGACCAGTTCTGGCAGCTCGCCGACCAGCTCGGCAAGGGCTTCATCGTCGGCGCCACGGCGGGCCGTACGACGCTGACCGGTGAGGGTCTCCAGCACGCGGACGGCCACTCGCAGCTGATCGCCGCCACGAACCCGGCGTCGCTCAACTACGACCCGGCGTTCGCGTACGAGATCGCGGTGATCGTCAAGGAGGGTCTGCGGCGGATGTACGGCCCCGAGGCCGAGAACGTCTTCTACTACCTGACGGTCTACAACGAGCCGAAGCCGCAGCCCGCGATGCCGGAGGGCGTCGAGGAGGGCATCGTCAAGGGCCTGTACCGCTTCAAGGAGGGCACGCCCGCCTCCGACCAGGCCCCGCGGGCCCAGCTGCTGGCCTCCGGCACGGCGATCCACTGGGCCCTGGAGGCCCAGGAGCTGCTGGCCGCGGACTGGGGTGTCACGGCCGACGTCTGGTCCGCCACCTCCTGGGGCGAGCTGCGCCGCGAGGCGCTGGAGTGCGACGAGGCGCTGCTCCGCGGTGAGCAGCGGGTGCCGTACGTGACCCAGGCGCTGGAGGGCGCATCGGGTCCGGTCGTCGCGGTCAGCGACTGGATGCGTCAGGTCCCGGACCAGATCAGCCAGTGGGTGGAGCAGGACTGGTCCTCGCTCGGCACGGACGGCTTCGGCCTCTCCGACACCCGCGACGCGGCCCGCCGCCACTTCGGTGTCGACGCGCGGTCGATCGTGGTCGCGACGCTGGCCCAGCTGGCCCGTCGCGGCGAGGTGACCGCGTCCGCGGTCAAGGAGGCCCGGGAGCGGTACGGGCTGTGAGGCGACGGCGGCCGGGCACCTGCCCGGCCGCCTCGCGCGTGCTGCGGCCACAATGGCCGGATGCGCGCTGCCCGTCTGATCAGAATGGTGCTGCTCCTGCAGTCCCGCCCCGTCATGACCGCCGCCGAGCTCGCCCGTGAGCTGGAGGTGTCCGAACGGACCGTGACGCGGGACGCGCAGGCGCTCTCCGAAGCGGGTGTCCCGGTGTACGCGGACCGGGGCCGGGCCGGGGGCTACCGGCTCGTCGGCGGCTACCGCACCCGTCTGACCGGCCTGGCCCGGACCGAGGCCGAGGCGCTCTTCCTCTCCGGACTGCCGTCCGCGCTGCGCGAGATGGGCCTGGAGGACGCCGGGTCCGCCGCCCGGCTCAAGGTGTCGGCGGCCCTGCTGCCCTCGCTGCGGGACGCCTCCGCCAGTGCCGCCCGGCGCTTCCACCTGGACGCCCCCGGCTGGTACCAGGAGCCGGTCACGCCCGAGCTGCTGCCGGCCGTCGCCGAGGCCGTCTGGGGCGACCGGTTCGTCCGTGCCCGCTACCGCCGCGGCGCGGGCGACGAGGTGGAGCGGGAGCTGGCACCGTACGGGCTCGTCCTGAAGGCCGGGATCTGGTACGTCTGCGCCCGGGTGGGGGACGACTTCCGGGTGTACCGGATCGACCGGTTCTCGTCCGTGACGGTGTCCGAGGAGCGGTTCGAGCGCGACGAGCTGTTCGATCTGCCGGGTTTCTGGGAGGAGCGGGCCGCCCAGTTCGCCCGGTCGATCCTGCGGGCCGAGGTGACGGTACGGGTGTCGCCGGAGGGGGTACGCCGACTGCCGTACACCATGGACCGTTCGGCGGTCCGGGACGCCCTGGAGGCGGCCGGCCCGCCCGATGCCCAGGGGTGGCTCACGCTCGCCCTGCGGGTCGAGTCGGCGGAGGTCGCCTACAGCCAACTGCTGGGGCTGGGGCCGGAGTCGGAGGTGCTGGAGCCGGCCGCGCTGCGGGAGCGTCTCGCCGCGGCCGCCGAACGTCTGCGCGAGCTCTATCGCTGAGAGCCTGTTCTCCCCGTGTCCGCGTGCGTGGCCCGCCGCCAGGGCCGATGCTTGACCCGTGATGGACGAGACGGAGTTCTGGGAGATCATCGACAGCACCCGCGCGGCCGCCGAGGGCGACCCCGAGGACCAGGCCGACCTGCTGGTCGAACGGCTGGTGCGGCTCGATCCCGATGCGGTGCTGGACTTCGCCCGGCACTTCGAGGCCCGTTTCAACCGCGCCTACCGCTGGGACCTGTGGGGCGCCGCCGCCGTGCTGCTCGGCGGTGCGGGCGACGACGCCTTCGACTTCTTCCGCTGCTGGCTGATCGGCCAGGGCCGGGAGGTCTTCGAGGGGGCTCTGCACGACCCCGACGGCCTGGCCGGTCTCCTCGACGACTTCGACGAGGAGATCGACGGGGACGCCGAGGAGCTCGGCTATGCCGCCGACGAGGCGTACGAGCAGCTCACCGGCGTGGTCGCCCCGGACCTCGGCCTGCCGCCCCAGGCCGCCGAGCCCGAGGGGACGCCCATGAGCTTCGAGGACGACGCGGTCCTGGCGGAGCGCTTCCCCTCGCTCTGGGAGCGGTTCGGGCCCGGCTGAGCGGCGCGGGTGCGCCCTCGCCTCAGTAGTGGGTGCCGCCGTCGATCCGGATCTCCGTACCGGTGATGAAGGCCCCGTCCCGGGAGCCGAGCATCGCGACCACGCCCGCGACGGTGTCCGGGCTGGCGAAGCCCGCGCCGAGCGCCGGGGCCAGCTTCATGAAGAGCGACATGTCGGCGTCCGCCGGAAGACCCGGGCCGTTGCCGCTGGTCATGTCGGAGGAGATCGAGCCGGGCGCGACGGCGACGAACCGCAGCCCCTGCTTGCTGTACTCGGCGGCCAGCGCGTGCGTCATCGACTGGATGCCGCCCTTGCTCGCCGCGTACGCCGACATGTAGGGGTGCGCGAAGCTCGCCGAGGTGGAGGAGAAGTTCACGACGGCCGGCTCGTGGCCCGCCAGCAGGGCCGGGATCGCCTCGCGGATCATCAGGAACGTACCCGTGAGGTTGACCGCGAGGATCCTGTTGAAGAACTCCAGCGTCGTTCTGTGGGTGTGCTCGGAGCGCAGGATCCCGGCCGCGTTGACCAGTACGTCGAGCCCGCCGAGGGTCTCCACGGCGGAGGCGACGCCGTCCCGGACCGCGGCCTCGTCCGAGATGTCCAGGACGAGGGTGGTGAGGCGCTCGGCCGCACCGTTCGCCAGGGCCGTCTCGTACGTGGCCTTCAGCCCGGCCTCGTTGACGTCGGCCGCGACGACGAGGCCGCCCTCGGCGAGTACGCGGTGGACGGTGGCCTGTCCGATGCCGGAGCCGCCTCCGGTGACGAGTACGCGGCGGCCTTCGTAGCGGTTCATGTCTGTCTCTCTTCCGATCCCGGTGACTGCTGTCACGAAGCGGCTCGGCGGCGCCCCGATGACGTCCCGATCTGTGTCCACCGTACGCCTAGGTGGCACGTTTTGCCACGATGACATTGAGCGCACACTTCTGCCCTGCCGGGGTAATCTGCTGGGAATGAGCACCGAGCCGAGTCAGCCGTCCCTCACCGAGCGCCGGAAGGCCGCGACCCAGCTGGACATCGCGCGCGCCGCGGCCGCGCTCTTCGCCGAGCGCGGGCCCGACGGCACCACGGCGGAGGACATCGCCGGCCGGGCGGGTGTGGCGCTGCGCACCTTCTACCGCTACTTCCGCTCCAAGCAGGACGCGGTGGGCCCGCTGCTCTCCGGCGGCGGCGAGCGCTGGCGGGCCCTGCTGGAGGCGGCCGAGCCCGGGGAGCCGCTCGCCGGGGTCCTGGAGCGGGCGGTCACCGAGGCGCTCCGGGTGCCGGGCGTGGACGCCGCGGAGCAGCTCGGCTGGACGCGCGGGCTGCTGCGGGCGGCGGCGCACGACCCGGCGCTGCGCGCCGTCTGGTACCGGGTCAATCAGGATTCGGAGGAGCGGCTGCTGCCGGTGCTGGCCCGGCTGGCGGGCGACGGGGCGGACCCGCTGGAGGTCCGGCTCGCCGCGGCCGCCGCCACGGACGCGGTCCGGGTCGCGCTGGAGTCCTGGGCGCAGACGGACGCGCCGACGACCGGGACCGGCTCACCCGCCGAACTGGCGGTCCGCTGCCTGCACGAACTCATGGGCGGCATGCGGCTGTTCAAGCCGTAGGACGCGGACCGGCCGGCAATCGGCTTCGCGACGCCCCCGATTGCCGGCCGGTCCGGGTGTCACGGGGCGAGCGAGCGGCCCATCATCACGTCGTCGACGTAACGCCCGTGCAGGAAGAACTCACCGGGCAGCACTCCCTCGACGACGAACCCCTCCGACTCGTACAGGGCACGCGCGGGCGCGTTGTGGCCGAGGACCCGCAGTGTCATCCGGTTCGCCCCGGCGCCGCGCGCCGCCTCGAAGGCGGCCCGCAGCAGGGTCCTGGCGACACCGCGGCCACGCGCCCAGTCGGCCACGGCGAGGCCCTGTATCTGCCGGACATGGTTGTTGCAGGCCAGCGGGGTCGGCGGCACCAGCCTGAGGTATCCGGCCGGGCGCGACCCGCCCCCGCTCTCCCCCGTCTCGGCCACCAGGAAGTCCTCGGGCCGGTGGCGCTCGTCGAAGAACGGGTCGTACGGCGGCTGCGGTGCGGGCATCACCGCGTGCAACGTCGACCAGGTGGCGCGGTCGAGTTCACCGAGCGCGGCCTCGTCGGCGAGGACGGCGGGACGGACGTGGATCGGGTGGGTACGCGTCTCGGACATGCGCGCCACTGTGCCATGGCGCCCCTTGGCCGGTCAGCCCGGTTTCGCCACTCGTCGCTCCCCGATGACACGGGCATCCGCCGGGCCCGGCAGATGGGTTCGGCGGGGCCGCTGGGGCAGGATGGACCCATGCTGCACTCCCGTATCGCTGTCACCGGAGCATCCGGACTCATCGGAGCGGCGCTGGTGCGCTCGCTGCGGGCCGACGGGCACGAGGTGGTGCGCCTGGTGCGGCACCCGGCCCGGGCCGGCGACGAGGTGGAGTGGGATCCGGGGCGGGGATACGTCGACGTGGCGGGCCTGGTGGGCTGCGACGCCGTCGTCCATCTCGCCGGCGCCGGGGTCGGCGACCACCGCTGGACCGCCGCGTACAAGCGGGAGATCCGGGACAGCCGGGTGCTCGGGACCGCGGCGATCGCCGAGGCCGTCGCCTCACTGGACGTACCGCCGAAGGTGCTGCTGTCCGGGTCCGCGATCGGCTACTACGGCGACACCGGGGACCGTGCCGTCGACGAGAGCGCCCCGGCCGGCGAGGGTTTCCTGCCCTCCGTCTGCGTGGAGTGGGAGGCGGCCACGGCAGCCGCCCAGGAGGCGGGCGTACGGACGGTGCACGCGCGCACCGGTCTGGTCGTCGGCCGCGAGGGCGGGGCCTGGGGCCGGCTCTTCCCGTTGTTCCGGGCGGGGCTCGGCGGCCGGCTGGGCAACGGACGGCAGTACTGGAGCTTCATCGCGCTGCACGACGAGGTCGCCGCGCTGCGCCACATCCTGGACACCGAGTCGCTGTCGGGCCCGGTGAATCTGACCGGCCCCGACCCGGTCACCAACAGCGAGGTGACGGCGGCGATGGGACGGGTGCTGCACCGCCCCACGTTCCTCACCGCCCCGGCACCGGCGTTGCGGCTCGCCCTCGGTGACTTCGCGCAGGACGTACTGGCCAGCCAGCGGGTGCTGCCGGGCCAACTGCTGGACTCGGGCTTCGTGTTCGCCTTCCCGGGGATCGACGCGGCGATCCGCGCGGCCCTGCGCTGAGCGCGCCGCCGACGCGCTCCGCGAACGCACCGTCACCCGCCGGTCCGGAAGCCGGACACCACCTGCCGACGCGCCCTGCGCGCATTCGGACGGACATGCGACCCCGTGCAACGGTGCCCCCGCCGCGCGCGACTGCGCCTTTGCCGGCCGCCTTCCTACCCTCCTTGCGAACTCGGGCATTCCGGGGGTCCGTCGGGGGCAAGAGCCCCCCACCAGTTGCGCCGACTCGGGGAGGGGCACGTGCTCAGCACGGCACACCACGCGGACGTCGTCATCATCGGGGCCGGGATCGCCGGCCTGTCAGCCGCCCACCGACTGACCAGTGCAGGGGTAAGCGTCAGCGTCCTGGAGGCCGGCCCCCGGGTCGGCGGCCGGATGACCACCGCCGAGCTGGACGGCTTCCGGCTCGACCACCTCGGCCCACTGCTCAGCACCTCCTACCCGGCCCTGCACACGACGCCGGGCCTCGAAGGACTGGTGCTGCGCAACTTCGCCCCGGGGGTCCTCGTGCACAGCGAGGGCCGCCAGTACCGGACCGGCGATGTGCGGGGCGCGCGGGGCGCATTCAAGGCAGCGCGCGCCCTGGCAAGCGCCCCCCGCCCACCGATGGGCGGGCCCATCGACCAGGCCCGGCTGCGCGCCGCCCTGTCCCGGCTCGCCGCCACCCCGTCCGCCCGCATCCTGGCGCGGCCCGAACAGACCGCGCTCGCCGGCCTGTCCCACCGCGGCCTGCCCTCCCGTACGGTCAACGGCTTCCTGCGCCCGCTGCTGACCGCGCTGCTCAGCGACCCCGGGCTCGGCACCTCCAGCCGGTGCGCCGATCTGGCGCTGCGGGGCTACGCCCGCGGCAGGCTGTGCGTGCCCGAGGGCGGCGCGGCGACGCTGCCCGAACTCCTCGCGGCGGCGCTGCCGCCCGGCACCGTACGCACCGGGGTGCACGTCACGGCCGCCGACATCACCTCGGTCCGCACCAAGGAGCACGGCGAACTGGGCTGCCGTTCCCTGCTGCTGGCGACCGGTGCGGGTGCCGCCGCCGAACTGCTGCCCGGTCTGCGGGTGCCGCCCTTCCACCCCGTGACGGTCGTTCACCACACCGCTCCCGCTCCCCCGCCGACCGGCGCCGCCCTGCTGCTGGACGCCGACCGCTCGGGCCCGGTCGCGCACACCGCGGTGATGAGCGCGGTCGACCCCTCGCGCGCCCCGCGGGGCCGTACGCTGATCAGCTCCACGGTGCTCGGCACCCCGCCGCCCGATCTGGACCGCACGGTCCGTGCCCAGCTGGCCGCCATGTACGGCATTCCCACGGACGACTGGGAGCTGCTGGCCGCCCACCACGACCCGGAGGCGGTCCCCGCGATGCCGGCCCCGCACGATTCGCGCCGTCCGGTGCGGCTGCTGGCCGGCCTGTACGTGTGCGGCGACCACCGCGACACGAGCACGGTCCAGGGCGCCCTGTTCTCGGGCCGCCGCGCGGCCGAGGCGATCCTCACCGACCTGGGGGTACGGCCGGGAACCGGAACGACGCTGCCCGAGGCGGCGTAGGGCCCGTCCGGCGGTCCGGGGGCGCGTCCGTGACCCCGGGGGGCCCGGCGCGCCCCCGGGGGCGCGCCGGTGGCCGCCCCGGGCTCAGCCCAGCGCGGCGACCCGGTCGCGGTAGCCGCGTACCGCGGCGGCGTCCCGGTACGGCTCCAGACGCCGCTCGAAGTCCCGTACGTACTCCGCCGCCCGCACCGACCGCATCTCCGCGGCCTGCTGCGCGGCCTCGGCGCCGAGCGCGCAGGCCTGGTCGAGCTCGCCGAGCCCGAGCCGGGCGGAGGCCAGCACCACCCGGCAGAACAGCCGGCTGCGGGCGTACGCCGGGGAGCGCAGCTGGAGGGAGCGCTCCGCGTGCTGCGCCGCGGCCCGGTACTGCTGGAGGTCCCGGTGGCAGTGTCCGAACTCGTCGGCGAGCTGGGCCTCGTCGAAGTAGCGCGCCCAGTGCGGCACCTCGTCACCCGGGCGGGCGATCTCCAGCGCGTGTTCCGCCCGCGCCAGCGAGGTGGTGCAGGGCCTGGCCTCGCCGAGCACCCCGTGGCCGCGCGCCTCGACGGCGTGCAGCAGGGCCTGGACGACGGGCGGCGCCGAGGCGCCGATGCCCTGCTGGGCCACCCGGGCCAGCTGTACGGCCTCCCTGCCGTGGCCGAGGTAGACCGCCTGCCGGCTCATCGTGATCAGGACATAGCTGCCGTACGCGCGGTCCCCGGCGGCCTGGGCCAGCCGCAGTGCCTGGACGAAGTACCGCTGGGCCAGGCCGTGGGCCGCGATGTCGTACGAGGTCCAGCCCGCCAGCCGGGTCAGGTCGGCGGCGGCGGAGAAGAGCCGGCGCCCGGTGGCCTCCCCGTAGGTGCCGCGGAGCATGGGTTCCGTCTCGTGCTCCAGGTACCGGACGAGCGCCTGGCGGGCGTGACCGCCGCCGTAGGCGTTGTCGAGGGTGCGGAAGAGCTCGCCGACCGAGCGCAGGGCCGCCACGTCGCCGCCGCTGACCCGCTGGCCGGCGGTGCGTTCGGACTGCCGCTGCCGCGGGACGCCGGGGGTGCCCGGCAGCCCCGCTCCCGGTGGGGCCGGAGCCGTCGGAGCGGTGGGGGATCCCGGTGGTGCGGAGGGTCCGGACGGCCCGGACGGCCTGGAGGGCGCGGGCCCGCGGGCGCCGGCCCGGGCGCCCGCGCCGATCGCCCCGGCTCCGCCGTGCGGCCCGTACGGGCCGCCGCGCGCTCCGCCGGGAACACCGGACCGGGCGGCACCACCCTTCTCGGCGGCCCCCGCCTCCCCACCGGCTCCGGCGGCTCTTCCGGCCCCGTCGGCCCGGTGCTCCCCGCCGGTCCCGCCGTGCGTCCGGGTCACGGGCTCGCCGCTCCGCCCCACCCACTCGTCGGCCCGGCCGATCAGCCAGTCCCGGCTGGGGACGACGAGCCCGGCCGGGGTGAAGGCGATCTTGCGCAGCTCCGCATGGCTGCCCGAGTCCTTCCGCCACAGCCCGCTGACGATGTCGACCGCCTCCGCGGGCGTGGCCGCGAACTCCAGGCCCGCGTAGACCGGGGCGCATGCGTCGAGGCCCAGGTCCTGGGCGGAGAGGCGGCGCCCGAGCCGCCGGGTGAAGACCTCGGCGATCAGCGCCGGAGTGGTCCCCCGGGGCTGCTGGCCGCGCAGCCAGCGGGTCACGGAGGTCTTGTCGTACCGCAGGTCGAGGCCGTGCTCCAGGCCGAGCTGGTCCACCCTGCGGGCGAGGCCGGCGTTGGAGAATCCGGCCTCGGTGATAAGCGAGGCGAGTCGGCGGTTGGGGGTGCGCTGCGGAGGTCGATCCGACATCGGCTGTACGGTCTCCTGCCTTCGGGGCCGGGCGGGCAGCCCTTATGGAACGGCGTGAATTTAGCGGCCTCCGCAGCGGTCACAGCCACCTTCGCTTCACTTTCATCCGATCGTGTGAGGATTGATATCGGCGCTGACGGGAAGACCTGCCGGGCCACCGCCCGAGGGCCGGTCGTACAGTGGCCCGGGGCGTGATTTCAGTGCATGGTGACGCGGCTCCGGGCACCCCCGGCTCCCGGCACCGCGAGTAGGGAGGCATCTGTCGTGGCTGAGCTTCGGTTCGTCCGGCTGGGATTCGGCGAGGAAGCCGTCGACTACCAGGAGGCCTGGCAGAAGCAGCGCGAGGTGCACGCGGCCAGGTTCGAGGACACCGTCCCCGACACCTGCCTGCTGCTGGAGCACCCGCCGGTCTACACGGCCGGTCGGCGCACGACCGACAGCGAACGGCCGCTGGACGGCACCCCCGTCATCGACGTGGACCGCGGCGGCAAGATCACCTGGCACGGCCCCGGCCAGCTGGTCGGCTACCCGATCCAGAAGCTGCCCCGCCCGGTGGACGTCGTCGCGCACGTCCGCCGGCTGGAGGACGCGCTGATCCGTACCGCCGCCGAGTTCGGCGTGGAGACCTCCCGGGTCGAGGGCCGCAGCGGCGTCTGGGTGCTCGGCGATCCGGTCGAGGACCGCCCGGCGATCGGTGGCCTCTCCCTCGACTTCGACCCGCGGCTGCACGACGAGGAGTTCGACGCCCGGCTGAACGGCCCCGAGTACGCCCCGTCCAACGCCGGACAGCGCCGCGAGGACCGCAAGCTGGCGGCGATCGGCATCCGGGTCGCCAAGGGCGTGACCATGCACGGCTTCTCCTTCAACGTGAACCCGGACAACACCTGGTTCGACCGGATCGTGCCGTGCGGCATCCGGGACGCGGGCGTCACCTCGCTGGCGTACGAGCTGGGCCGCGACATCACCATCGCGGACGTGCTCCCGGTCGTCGAGAAGCACCTCCGGGACGTGCTGGAGAACGCGGAGCTCGCCCCGCGCGCCGTCGGGCGTCCGGCCGATGCCGTGGCCACGGCGTGACGTACGGATCATCCGGCGGGGAATAGGCCCTGCCGGCCACAGGTTGGCCAGACGTAAAGCCGTTTGAACCACGGGCGTACCCTGGTGTTCGCCGAAGAATCCAATGCAGTGAAAGCAAAGGGGAGTGCCGGAGTGTCCGCTGTCGCACCCGACGGGCGCAAGATGCTGCGCCTTGAGGTCCGGAACAGCCAGACCCCCATCGAGCGCAAGCCCGAGTGGATCAAAACCCGGGCGAAGATGGGCCCCGAGTACAACCAGCTGCAGAAACTCGTGAAGAGCGAGGGTCTGCACACGGTGTGCCAGGAGGCCGGCTGCCCCAACATCTTCGAGTGCTGGGAGGACCGCGAGGCCACCTTCCTCATCGGGGGTGACCAATGCACCCGGCGCTGTGACTTCTGCCAGATCGACACGGGCAAGCCGCAGGCGCTGGACCGTGACGAGCCCCGCCGCGTCGGCGAGTCCGTCGTCACGATGGACCTGAACTACGCCACCATCACCGGCGTCGCCCGCGACGACCTGGAGGACGGCGGTGCCTGGCTGTACGCGGAGACCGTGCGCCAGATCCACGCGCTGACGGCGGAGCGGGAGGCCGGCCGCACCAAGGTCGAGCTGCTGATCCCCGACTTCAACGCGGTGCCCGAGCAGCTCGCCGAGGTCTTCTCCTCGCGCCCCGAGGTGCTCGCGCACAACGTCGAGACGGTGCCGCGGATCTTCAAGCGGATCCGCCCCGGTTTCCGTTACGAGCGCTCCCTGGAGGTCATCACGAAGGCCCGCGAGGCCGGGCTGGTGACCAAGTCCAACCTGATCCTCGGCATGGGCGAGACCCGTGAAGAGGTCAGCGAGGCGCTCCAGGACCTGTACGACGCGGGTTGCGAGCTCATCACGATCACGCAGTACCTGCGGCCGTCCGTGCGCCACCACCCGGTCGAGCGCTGGGTGAAGCCGCAGGAGTTCGTGGAGCTGAAGGAGGAGGCCGACGAGATCGGCTACTCCGGCGTGATGTCCGGGCCGCTGGTCCGTTCCTCGTACCGCGCGGGCCGTCTTTTCCAGCAGGCGATCGAGCGCCGCGGCGCGGTCGCCGCGGCGCCCACCGTGTGAATCCGAGCACAAGAAGCTACCCACAGGTAACCGCTGTTCCGACGCGGCCCGTACGCTCCCCGCAGGTCGGGGGCGCGTATGGGCCGCCTCGGCGTGCGCGGCGCCCGTATCAAGGTTTCATTGGTGTTTGACCGACCGGTCATGCGCTGGTAACACCGAGCAGTGACGCTGGGTGCACACGACGCGGTGGCCGGCAGCAGCCGTCCGGGCCGCTGCCGCTCCCGCGCCCCGCCCCCAGCGTCCGCCACCCGCTTCCGCGCAACCAGTCCCGGGCAGTTCGCTCCGGGCAACTGAGTCCACGCAGCTCAGTCCGCACATCCGCTCCGAGGAGATTTCCACGATGCAGGCCGTGCCGGTACGCGCCACCGCCATCCCTTCCGTCACCGATGCCCTCCGTGCCGTCGAGTCGCTGTTCCTGGGCAGCGGCCAGCGCACCGCCCGCCGCAACGCCTGGAACGCCGTCCTGGAGGACCGCCGCCGGGCCAAGGACCGGGTGGAGACCGAGTACGTACTGGAGGCCGCGGCCGACCACCGTTCCTAGGCCACGTAAACTTCTGTACATGGCGAGGAAGGCAAAAACTGAAGGCGCGGACAGCGCCGAGAACGCGGGGCGGCTCAAGCAGATCGCCCTGACCTACAAGATGGCCAAGCGGTCCGACCCGAAGGTCGGTCTTGTCGTCGCGGGCGTGGGAATTGTCACCTTCGGTGTCCTCCTCGGGGTCGGCTTCCTGATCGACCACCCGGTCTACCTGGGCATCCTGGGCTTCGTACTGGCCCTCCTCGCGATGGCGATCGTCTTCGGACGGCGTGCCGAGCGTGCCGCCTTCGGGCAGATGGAGGGGCAGCCCGGCGCCGCGGCGGCGGTGCTGGACCGCGTGGGCCGCGGCTGGACGACGACGCCCGCGGTCGCGATGAACCGCAGCCAGGACGTCGTCCACCGCGCCGTGGGCAAGGCGGGCATCGTGCTGGTCGGCGAGGGCAACGCAAACCGCGTGAAGCTGCTGCTCGCGGCCGAGAAGAAGAAGATGGCGCGCATCCTGGTGGACGTACCGGTGCACGACATCATCGTCGGCAACGACGAGGGCCAGGTGCCGCTGAAGAAGGTGCGCACCAAGATGCTGAAGCTGCCGCGGGTACTCACCGGCCCGCAGGTGACGGCCGCCAACGACCGGCTGCGCGCGATGGGTGACCTGATGAGCAACATGCCGCTGCCCAAGGGCCCCATGCCGAAGGGCATGCGGATGCCGCGCGGCGGAAAGATGCGCTGACGCCGGCGGGCGTACGAAGAGGGGGGGGGGGGGGGC
>NZ_JBCEWQ010000178.1:0-16454 GCF_038448545.1 Streptomyces sp. CLV115 | reverse complement strand
GCCCCGGCACGGCCCCCGGCCGACGGGACAGCCGCTGCGTCCGGCACCGGCACGGAGAGCCGGGCCGGCACCATGGCCGGATACCTCAGGGACCGGGCCGCGCGGACCCTCGGCATTCCGCCCGACAAGATCGAGCTCTCCGCCCCGCTCAGTGACTACGGGATGGACTCCATCCTCGTCCTTCAGCTCACCACCGCGCTGCGCGAGGACCTCGGAGAGGTTCCGTCCACCCTGCTCTTCGACGCCGAGTCCGTCGAGGAACTCACCGACCACTTCATGGCGGCCGGCGGCCCTCGGGTGGACGCCCTGCTGGCTCGGCTGAGCCCCGCGCCGGCGGCGACGCCCGCCCCCGACACCGGGCTCCGGCCGTTGGAGCCGTCCGCGACGCCCGCCACGGCACCGGCACAGCCCATTGCCGCACTCTTCCGTACGGCGGTACGGACCGGCACCCCGCAGCAGGCCGGTGACCTGCTCTCGATCGCCGCCCGGCTCCGGCCGACCTCCGCGACCGCAGCCGGTCCGGAGCCGGAGACCCTGCGGCTGTCGGACGGTGATCAGGAACCGGCCCTGGTCTGCCTCCCCTCCCTCATCGCCCCCACAGGGGCCCACCAGTACGTGAAGTTCGCGGCCGCACTCCGCGGCCGCCGCCAGGTGCGGACGGTCTCCATCCCCGGATACGGCACCGGTGAGCCGCTTCCGGCGGACCTGGAAGCGGCCGCGGACCGGCTGGCGGGAACACTGATCCGGCGGTTCGAGGGCCGGCCGTTCGCACTCGCCGCCTACTCCTCCGGCGGATGGGTCGCCCACGAGCTGGTACGACGGCTGGAGACGGCCGGTGCTCCGCCCGCCGCTCTGGTACTGCTCGACACGCTACGGTCGGCCGGAACCGCCATGGTCCGGGGAATGTCGGTGCTCACACGACGGCTGATGGACCGGTTCCCCCAACTGCCCGTCGTCGACGACCAGCTCACGGCGATGGCGTGGTACGCGCAGTTGCTCGAAGGCTGGCGCCCCCTGCCGGTGACCACCCCGACCCTCCTGGTGGGCGCCGCGGAGGACAGGACCCTGCTCGACCTGCTCGGCGACGAGGCGCGCGCCGACTGGCCACTGGAACACGTACGGACGAAGGTGGCGGGGGACCACTTCTCCATGCTTGAGGAGTACGCGGAGCCGACCGCACTCGCCGTCCACGAATGGCTCCGCGAACGATGCGCCCCCGGGCGGGAACAGTCCGCGCGTCAGGGTTTCTCCGGGGGTGTGCGATGAGCGATCGCCTGGGCTTCAGCCTGACGCAGTTGCGGTACTTCGTCGTATCCGCGGAGCTCGGCAACATATCGGAGGCGGCGGAGAGACTGTGCGCGTCGCAGTCGACGGTCTCCTCCGCCGTGATGAAGCTGGAACGCCAGCTCGGTGTGCAGTTGCTGCTCCGTCATCACGCCCGCGGTGTCACCCTGACCCCGAGCGGCCACCACCTGCTCCGGGAGGCGCGCGCGTTGCTGGGGCAGGCCAGGAACCTCAAGGCTCAGGGCGACGCCCTGGCAGGCCGCACCGCCGGCCGGCTGGACGTCGGGATCTTCTTCTCGATCGCGCCCTTCCTGCTGCCCCTGGTCCACAGGATGACCGCGGAGCGGTACCCGGCCCTGCGGCTGAACGTACATGAGGCATCGGAGCGGCTGCTGGAGCTGCTGCGGGACGGACGGTGCGAATTGGCCGTGACGTACGATTTCCTGTCGGGCGGTGCCAGGTTCCACCCTCTGGCCGAGCTGCCCGTCCATGCCCTGTTGGCGGACGACGACCCCATGGGCATGACCGGCTCGATCGGTTTGGCCGAGCTGGCCGCCCGGCCGCTCGTCACCCTGGACGTCCCGGCCGTTCTCCGCCATTTCGAGACGATGTTCGCCGCTGCGGGCGTGCCCATGCCGCAAGTGATCACGACGACGAGTCTTGAGACGGTGCGCGCACTGGTGGCCGCGGGCTCGGGGTTCGCCCTGATGTATCAACGCGCGGCCCATGCGCGGACTCTGGACGGCGGGAGGGTCCGATCGGTCGAGATCGCCGGAGAGGCGCCCGGCTCGGCCCTCGGCGTGGCCATGATGCCCGATCTGCACCTCAGCAGCCGCGGCAGAGCCTTCCTGGACGTGCTGGGCTCCGCGGTTTCGGTCAGCGGCGAAGTGAATGCGATTGTGTGACGCGGAACGTTCCACGGTGTGGCCGGCGGCTCCTGGGCTGCCGGCCCACCGCCGGAGATCCCCCGCGCACCCGCAGCGGCGGTGCCGCCGTCAGACCAGGGTCTTGAGGACGGCCGGGTCGTAGGGGACGGTCCGGGCCAGCTCACCGCGCAGTGCCTTCGCCGCCCAGTCCGGGTTGGCCAGCAGCGTCCTGCCAACGGCGACCAGGTCGAACTCGTCGCGCTCCAGGCGGTCCACCAGCTCCTCGATGCCGGTCAGGCCGGCCCGCTCGGTGAAGCCCTGGGCGAACTCGCCCACACCGTACTGCTGGTCCAGGCCGACGGAGCCGACCGTCACCGCGGCCCGGCCGCTGAGCTTGCGCACCCAGCCTGCCAGATTGAGCGGACTGCCGTCGAACTCCGGCAGCCAGTAGCGGCGGGTGGAGGCGTGGAACGCGTCGACACCTGCCTCGGTCAGCGGCGCCAGCAACTGCGCCAGCTCGTCCGGGTTCTCCGCGATGCGGGCCTCGTAGTGGTTGACCTTCCACTGGGAGAGCCGGAAGAGAACCGGGAAGCCCGGACCGACGGCCGCGCGGATCGCCTGCACGATCTCGGCGCCGAAACGGGCGCGGGAGGCCGGGTTTCCGCCGTAGCGGTCGGTACGCCGGTTGGTGCCGCGCCACAAGAAGTCGTCGATCAGGTAGCCGTGCGCGCCGTGCAGCTCCACACCGTCGAATCCGAGCCGCTCCGCGGCCGCGGCGGCCTCCGCGAAGGCCGCCACCGTTTCGTCGATGTCTTGCCGGGTCATGGCACGACCGGCCGGCGTGCCGTCCAGTCCGAGCCCGGACGGCCCCTCCGCAGGCGGTTGCGTCCCGAAGCGCGCGGCCCCGGTGTGCCACAGCTGGGGAATGATCCTGCCACCGGCCTGGTGTACCCGCCGCACCACGTGGGCCCAGCCGGCGAGCGGCTCCTCGCCGTAGAAGCGGGGCACGTTGTCGTACGCGGCGGCGGCGGCCCGGTTGATGTAGGTGCCCTCGGTGATGATCAGTCCGACCTGGTGCGCCGCCCGGCGGGCGTAGTACTCCGCCACGTCCGGGCCCGGCACGCCGCCGGCGGACTGCATCCTGGTCATCGGGGCCATCACGATCCGGTTGGGGACCGTGAGATCGCCCAGGGTGAACGGCTGGTCCAGGGTGGCCATTTTTCCTCCAGATTTGTCGGCACTGCTCACACGGAATTGTTTCTGCCGCACACCGGTAGCGCATGATTATCGACCCTGTCGATAGCGGTGTCCAGCTTTCGGAGGTCATTCCGGCGTGCATCGAATTATGCGATCCAGTGCATCGAGATAATCAGTTTGACCGCATCGGAGGGGCCGTTGATAGTGGTCATCGTGATTCCGCGTCACCACGATCGCCTCCCTTGTCGATCAATTGCGCGGACCGGCCTGTTGAAGCAGGGAGGGGGCGGAACCCGGAGTGAGCCGAGATCGCTTCACCGAAAAGACAGAAAAGTTCGCCGGTGAGCTGGAAGGCAAGCGGGCCGTGGTGACCGGCGGCAGTCGCGGTATTGGCGCCGCGATCGTACAGAAATTACTCGACGCCGGCGCCACCGTCGTGACCTCTGCCCGCAACCCCACCGAACAGACTCCGTCCGCAGCCAAATTCGTCAGAGCAGACCTCAGTACGCCCGACGGAGTGCGAGAGTTCGCGGATATCGCTCTGGAAAATCTCGGCGGAGTGGACATCGTCGTCAATAACGCAGGCGGCTGCCGAAACTTTCAGAGTGCGCTGGACATCGAGAAGGACTGGCAGTACACGGTGGATATCAATTTCCTCGCCGCTGTCCGCCTCAATTCCGCACTTGTGCCGTCCATGCGGGAGAGCGGCGGTGGAGTCGTCGTACATGTGTCGTCCATTGCCACCATCGCTTCCTATCCGATGATCCTGCACTACGCAGCTGCCAAGTCCGCCCTGGAGACGTACAACAAGGGGCTCGCGGCCGAATTGGCGCCGCAAGGAATCCGGGTGGTCGCCCTCTCTCTCGGGAACGTCATGACACCAGGGGCGGACGAGGCGCGCGAAAAGATCGTGGATTACCTCGGAAACGATTCCGTGGACTGGTCCGAGGAAATTCCCCTCGGGCGCATCGGCCAGTCCGACGACATCGCGGAGGCGGTCGGCTTCCTGGTCTCCGAACGCGCCGCGTGGATCACCGGCAGCACTCTCGTCATCGACGGCGGGCGCAGCGCGGCCCTGTCCTGAACCCCCTTCACCAGCGACCACGTATGCGCAGGCAACCATCTGCCAGGACTGAAAGGACCGACGCGATGACCGCCACAGGGGAAGGGGTACGGGCCTACCCGTTCGGCCCGGTCGAACGACTCGAAGTGGATCCGAAGCTGGCCGAGATCTGCGGCGAACAGCCGGTGCTGCGGGTGAGTCTGCCCTACGGCGGCGACGCCTGGCTGGTCACACGGCACGCGGACGTCAGGGCGGTCCTGGCCGATCCCCGGTTCAGCCGCGCCGCCGCCGTGGGCGAGGACATCCCCCGCACGGTCGCCACCGGTCTGCCCAGCACCTCCATGCTGAGCATGGATCCGCCGGAACACAGCCGACTGCGGCGCCGGGTGGCCAATTCGTTCACCGTACGCCGTGTCGAAGCGCTCCGCCCGCGCGTCCAGCACATCGTGAACGGGCTGCTCGACACCATGATCGCCGCAGGTGGGCCCGCCGACCTGACCCAGACGCTGACCTGGCCGCTGCCGATCACGGTCATCTGCGAACTGCTCGGCGTGCCCGTCGCCGACCGCGACCGTTTCAACGTCTGGGTCGACGGCTTGCTGATGCTGTCCGATCCGGCGCAGTCCATGGAGGCCCGGGGACACCTCAACGACTACCTCGCCGGCCTGGTCGCGCTCCGCCGCACCAGCCCCACCGACGACCTCCTCGGCGAGCTGGCCAATGTGGCGGACGAGGAGGACCGGCTTCTGGACGAGGAACTGGTCAGTCTCGGCGTCAGCCTGCTCTCCGCAGGCCAGGAGGCCACCGCCAACCAGCTCGGCAACTTCGTCTACACGCTGCTGACCAGACCCGATCTCTGGCAGAAACTCGTCGCCGACCCCGCACTGGTGCCCGACGCGGTCGAGGAACTCTCCCGGATCATCCCGATCAGCGCGTCCGCCGGCTTCACCCGCATCGCCACCGAGGACGTGGAACTGAGCGGGCAGACCATTCGCGCGGGCGACGCGGTGGTCGCCGAGCTGGGGATCGCCAACCGGGATCCCGAAGTGTTCGACCACCCGGAGGAGATCGACTTCCACCGGGGGAACGTTCCGCACGTCACCTTCGGCCACGGCGTGCACCACTGCCTCGGCGCACAGCTGGCCAGGATGGAGCTGCGAGTCGTGCTCGAATCACTGCTCCGCCGACTGCCCGGCCTGCACCTCGCCGTGCCGGTCGACCAGATCTCCTGGCGTACCGACCGGCTGATCCGCGGGGTGGATGCGCTGCCGGTCAGCTGGTGAGGCCCGCACACGCTCGCCGGCACGCGCACCGCGAACACCGGCACGGCCGAAGCCACACCGCGCGCACGTCACCGCGGGCCGCTGCGCGCGTTGACGTGCTGATTCCATGGCCGGCCGACACACCTAATCAAGGGCCCGGCGACGTCCACAGCCAGGACGCGCCGGCATCACCGGGACGCCGAGGGAGGCCTGATCATGACCGAGCCACTGGAGGCGGTCACCGCGGCAGTGCATGACCCGGACAAGGGACTCGCCGAGGTCATGGCGGCCGTACTGGAGGGATACGGGGACCGGCCGGCGCTCGGTGAACGCGCCGAGGAAGCCTCGACAGCGCGGCTGCTCCCCAGGTTCGACACCATCAGCTACCGCGAACTGTGGGCGAGAGTCCGCGCGGTGGCCGGCACATGGCACCACGACCCGCGGCATCCGCTGAGCGCGGGCGACCGGATCTGCGTCCTCGGCTTCGCCAGCACCGACTACGCGACGCTCGACCTCGCGTGCATCCACTCCGGTGTCGTGGCCGTGCCTCTGCAGTCCAGTGCGCCGCTGTCCCAGCTGATGCCGATCATCGCGGAGACGGAGCCGCGCGCCCTCGCCACCAGCATCGAGCGACTGGACACCGCCGTCGAAGCCGTGGCCGGGGAAAGCTCGATCCAGCACGTGATCGTCTTCGACTACCGTCCCGAAGTCACCGGCCAGCGAACCGCCTTCGAGTCCGCCCGGCGCCGCCTGGCCGAAGCCGGCCGCCCGGTGGTCATCGACTCACTGGCCACGCTGATCGAACGCGGAGCGGGCCTGCCGCCCGCCCCACTGTTCACTGCCGAGGCGGGAGACGATCCGCTGGCCCTGCTCATCTACACGTCCGGCAGCACCGGAACCCCCAAGGGGGCCATGTACACCCAGCGGCTGGTCGGCACCGCGTGGTACGGATTCAGCTACGGGGCGGCGGACGGACCCCCGGTCAGCATCCTCTACCTGCCGCAGAGCCATCTCGCGGGCCGCTACGCCCTGATGGGCTCGCTCGTGCGGGGCGGTGTCGGCTACTTCACCGCCAGGAGCGACCTGTCCACCCTGTTCGAGGACATCGCGCTGATCCGTCCCACCGAGCTGACCATGGTCCCGCGCCTGTGCGACATGCTGTTCCAGCAGTACCAAAGCGAACTGGGCCGCAGAGCCGGCGAGCCGGGTGACGTCGAGACAGCGGTCATGACGGACCTGCGCGAGAACTTCCTGGGCGGACGCGTCGCCAAGGCGTTCTGCGGGACCGCCCCGCTGTCCGCGGAGGTCGCGGCCTTCGTGGAGTCCTGCCTGAACCTCCACCTGTACACCGGTTACGGTTCCACGGAGGCCGGCGGAGTCCTGCTCGACACGGTGGTGCAACGCCCGCCCGTGATCGACTACAAGCTGGCCGACGTCCCGGAGCTGGGCTATTTCCGCACCGACCTACCGCATCCGCGCGGGGAACTGCTGCTCAGGACGGAAAGCATCATTCCCGGCTACTACAAGCGGCCCGAGGTCACCGCCGAGATCTTCGACGAGGACGGCTACTACCGGACCGGCGACGTCATGGCCGAGCTCGGCCCCGACCGGTTGGTCTACGTCGACCGCACCAAGGACACCCTGAAGCTGTCCCAGGGCGAGTTCGTCGCCGTCTCCCGCCTGGAGACCGTATTCGCCGGCAGCCCCCTCATCCGGCAGATCTATGTGTACGGCAACAGCGAACGCGCCTATCTGCTCGCGGTGGTGGTGCCCGCGCCCGGCGCCCGGACCGACGGCAGGGAAGGGTCCGGTTCGCTCAAGCCGCTGCTCGGCGAGGCGCTCCAGCAGGTGGCCCGGGAGGCCGAGCTCAGCTCGTACGAGATCCCGCGTGACTTCCTGATCGAGACCGAACCCTTCAGCCCGGAGAACGGCCTGCTGTCCGAGAGCCACAAACTGCTGCGCCCCAGGCTCAAGGAGCGCTACGGGCAGGCGCTCGACCGGCTGTACGACGAGATCGCCGAGGGCCAGGTCAGGGAGGTGCGCGAGCTGCGTCGAGCCGCTGCGGACCGGCCGGTGCTGGAGACGGTCACCGGGGCCGTCCAGGCAATGCTGGGCTGTCCGGACACCGCTCTTCGCGCCGACGCGCACTTCACGGACCTGGGCGGGGACTCCCTGACCGCGCTGTCCTTCTCGCTCCTCATGAAGGAGATCTTCCACATCGAGCTTCCGGTCGGGGTGGTCATCAGCCCGGCCAACGATCTGGCCCGGCTGGCGAGATACCTGGAGGCGGAGCGCGAGATCGGGGCTGAGCGGCCCACATTCGTTTCCGTGCACGGCGAGCACAGCACCGAAGTCCGCGCCGGTGACCTCACCCTGGACAAGTTCATCGGCGCGCGGACGCTCGCCGCCGCGCCGACGCTGCCCCGACCCCGTGGTGCCGTGCAGGCCGTCCTGCTGACCGGCGCCAACGGGTACCTCGGCCGGTTCCTGTGCCTGGAATGGCTGGAGCGGCTGGCGCCCTCGGGCGGCAAGCTGATCTGCGTCGTACGCGCGAGCGGCGCGGCCGGCGCTGCGAAGCGGCTCGAGGAGGCATTCGACAGCGGTGACGCGGAACTGCTCCGGCGGTACCGGGATCTGGCCGAAGGCACCCTGGAGGTACTCGCGGGCGACATCGGCGAGCCGCACCTGGGCCTGGACGAGGACACGTGGAACGGCCTGGCCGACACCGTGGACCTGATCGTCCACCCGGCTGCCCTGGTCAACCACGTACTGCCGTACCGGCAATTGTTCGGCCCCAACGTCGTCGGCACGGCAGAGCTGATCAGGCTGGCGCTCACCGCCCGGATCAAGCCCGTCACCTATGTGTCGACCGCCGCCGTGGAGGCCGGAGCCGGGATGCCGGCTGTCGGAGAGGACGCCGACATCCGCGGCGCCGGCCCGGTGCGGCGGATCGACCAGGTCTATGCCAACGGGTACGCGACCAGCAAATGGGCCGGGGAGGTGCTGCTCCGGGAGGCACACGACCTGTGCGGCCTGCCGGTCACCGTCTTCCGGTCGGACATGATCCTCGCGCACAGCAGCTACCGGGGGCAGCTGAACGTCCCCGACCTGTTCACCCGCCTGCTGCTGAGCCTGCTCGCCACGGGCATCGCGCCGGCCTCGTTCTACCGGACCGGTGACCGCGCGCACTACGACGGTCTGCCGGTCGACTTCACCGCGGAGGCCGTCACCGCACTCGGCGCGCGGGCCACCGACGGCTACCGGACCTTCAACGTGCTGAACCCGCACGACGACGGCATCTCGCTGGACACCTTCGTCGACTGGCTCATCGAGGCAGGCCACCCGATCCGGCGGATCGACGGCTACGACGCATGGCTCACCCGCATCACGGCGGCGCTCCGCGCCCTGCCGGAGAGGCAGCGTCAGCACTCGCTGCTGCCCCTGTTGCACGCCTTCGCGCAGCCCGGGGAGGCCGTCGCCGGTTCGGCGATACCCGCGGACCGGTTCCATGCCGCCGTGCACGCCGCGAAGGTCGGCACCGGCCAGGACATCCCCCATCTGTCGGCGGCCCTCATCACCAAGTACGTCACTGACCTGCGCCGGCTCGAACTGCTCTGAGAGCTGTGCCCAGGCCTTCGAACGGCGCAACGGCCCACCGGCGGCCGCACATTCAACGAGAGACGGCGGACGGGAACTCGATATGGGACAGGACATCGGCGAGCAGGCGATTTCGTTTCTGCGCTGTCTGGAGGCGTACGACTTCGCCGGTTGCCGGGCGATGTGCACCGGCGGCGCCACCGTGTGGCAGAACGACGGTCAGGGGGCGCGGACGATCGATGCGACGCTGCGGCGCTTCGAGGACTTCGCCGCTGACGTCGATACGCTGCGGTACGACGTGATCCGCCAGTTCCGGAATACGAGCGAGGTCCTCCAGCAGCAGGTGCTTCACCTGAGTGCGGCCGACGGGTCCGAGAGCAGGATCCACGCCACGGTCTGCTTCCGGTTCGAGGAGGACGGCCTCATCGACCGGATCGAGGAGTACATCTACGAGGTCCCGACGGCCAAGACGCCTTGATCCGCCCTCCCGCACCCGTCGTCCGGCAGGCGGCGCCGGTTGCGACCTGCGGCCGGGGCCCCAAACATGGACATGGGCGATCTCCGCCTCGAACAGCCGTCACCAGCGGCGGCCGAGCAGGCCGCGCGACGACGCACCCGTGTGCCCGACCCGAGGAAAGCCCATGACCGAGATCCCGCCTCCCCTCACCCCCTGGCTCGAACCCGCCGCGAAGGAGCTGGCCGAGGCCACGGACCCGCATCCCCGGATCTACGAGGTCCCGCCGGAACAGGGCCGCGCCATTCTCGCCGGCCTGCAGAACGGCACCGGTGTGCCCCGCCCGGAGGTCGACGAGGAGTGGGTCGAGGTCGACACCGGTGAGTGGGGGACGGTCCGCACCCGCATCATCCGCCCGAAGGGCGTGAGCGGCCCGTTGCCGGTGTTGTTCTTCATCCACGGCGCAGGCTGGGTCTTCGGCGACGACAAGACCCACGACCGCCTCTTCCGGGAACTCACCGTCGGGGCGGGCGCGGCGGGTGTCTTCCCCGTCTACGACCGGGCGCCGGAGGCCAAGTACCCCACCCAGGTGGAGCAGAACTACGCCGTGGGCCAGTGGGTCGTGAAGCACGGCGGGGAGCACGGCATGGACACCTCGCGGATCGCCGTCACCGGCGACTCGGTCGGTGGCTGCATGTCGACGGTGTTCGCGCTGATGAACAAGGAGCGCGGCGGGATCGACCTCAAGGCCGAGGTCCTGCTCTACCCGGTGACCGACGCGGACTTCAGCACCTCGTCCTACCAGCAGTTCGCCGAGGGCCACTACCTCACCCGCGACGGCATGAAGTGGTTCTGGGACGCCTACACCACCGACCCCGCCCAGCGCGCCGAGGTGTATGCCTCCCCGCTCCGGGCGTCCCTGGAACAGCTCCGGGGACTGCCGCCCACCCTGGTCATCACCGACGAGGCGGACGTGCTGCGCGACGAGGGGGAGCAGTACGCCAACAGGCTCCGCGAGGCGGGCGTCGACGTCACCGCGGTCCGGGTGGCGGGCATGGTCCACGACTTCCTGCTCCTGGACAGCCTGCGCGACACCAGGGCCGCCGACATCGCCCGCAAGATCGCCATCGACTTCCTGGGGTCGGCACTGCACGACGGCTGAACCGGCGGGGACATCGCCGCGGAAAAGACGTGCGGGTGAGTACCCGGGGAGCCTGCGGCGGCCCGCTACGCGGCGCGTCCCGCCGAGTTCAGCCAGGTCCGGTAGCGACGCAGGGCCCCGCGCTGCCTGCACTGTTCGGCGAGGAGGGCGATCGCCGGGTGGGTGCCGGGCGTGGGGCGGCTGCCGCGGGCGATCCGGCGCATCTGGTGGCGTACCTGGGCCATGCCCGCGGCCGAGGCGAGCGCCTTGTCCGACCAGGTCACGGGCCGCAACCGCCGGTCGGCCTCGCGGCCGGTCCGCCAGAGCTCGGGCAGGTCCGGGGTGACGGCGAGGGCGGTGCCCATTCCGATGACCGCCACCCCGCTGTCGAGGACCTTCTCGGCGGTCTCGCGCCGGGTGATGCCCCCGGTGAGCATCAGCGGCAGGGGGCTGCTCCTGACCAGGTCCTTCGCCAGGTCGAGGAAGTACGCCTCACGGGCCCGGGTGCGCTCGTCGGCCGGGCGTCCGGACATCGCCGGGCTCTCGTAGCTGCCGCCGGAGAGCTCGACCAGGTCGACACCGAGCGGAGCGAGCATCCCGATCACCTGGCGTGCGTCGTCGGCGTCGAATCCGCCGCGCTGGAAGTCGGCGGAGTTGAGCTTGACCGCGACGGCGAAGGACGGGGAGACCGCGGCGCGGACGGCGCGGACGATGTCCAGCAGCATCCGGGCCCGGTTCTCCAGGGAGCCGCCCCACTCGTCGGTGCGCCGGTTGACGAGGGGGGAGAGGAACTGCGACAGCAGATAGCCGTGCGCGGCGTGGATCTCCACCCCGTCGAATCCGGCCTGCTCGGCGCGCCGGGCGGTGACCGCGTACCGGGTCACGGTGGCCCGGATCTGCTCGGGCGTCATGGCGACGGGGCGGCCGAACCGGCCGCTGTGCCTGCCCAGGTCGACGGCGACCGCGGAAGGGCCCCACACGACGCCGGGCATGTCGGATCCGATCTGCCGGCCGGGGTGGTTGATCTGCATCCAGACCGACCCGCCGCCGGACTTCCCGGCCCTGGCCCACTCGGCGAACGGCTCCAGTGGGGCGGCGGCGTCGAGCACCACGCCGCCCGGGCCGGTCAGCGCCTCGGCGTGGACCATGACGTTGCCGGTGATCAGCAGTCCGGTGCCGCCTGCCGCCCAACGCCGGTACAGGCCGAACAACTCCTCGTCGGGAAGCTGGCCGCCGGCGGCCATGTTCTCCTCCATGGCCGCCTTGGCGATCCGGTTGTCCAGCACCTGCCCGGAGCGCAGGGACAGCGGCGAGAACAGCTCACTGCTCATCGGGGTTCCTCTCTCGATCACAATCTCGATCCCGGTCACCATCGCTTACGATGTATGCGGTGTTCACATTAGGGCGGCAATGTGAGCGATGTAAACATGAGGGAGTGTGAACCATGTCGCAGGAGAGCGGCTCGTACCACCACGGCGATCTGCGCGCCGCCTGTCTGCGCGCCGCGCGGGAGCTGCTGGAGGAGGACGGCAGCGCCGGCCTGTCGCTGCGGGCGGTGGCACGGCGGGCCGGTGTCTCGGCGACCGCTCCCTACCGCCACTTCGCGGACCGTGACGCGCTCGTCTCGGCGGTGGCCGCGCAGGGCTACCGCGAACTCGCCGACCACCTGGCCGAGGCTCATCCCTCGCCGGCGACGCCCGACGAGCTCGCGGCGGTCGCGGTCGCCTACGTACGTTTCGCGCTGGAGCGTCCCGCGCTGTTCCGGGTGATGTTCGCGGAGCCCTGCGATCCGGACAGCGAGGAACGGGCCGGCGCGACCACCGCCATCTCCGAGTACGTCCGCCGCATCGTCCGCGGCACCTTCCCCGGCGCCGATCCCGACGCTCTGTCCACCACGGTGTGGGCCCTGGTCCACGGCCTGGCGTTCCTGCACCTCGACGGCAAGTTCGACACCTCCACTCCCGAGGTGGTGGCCGGCCAGGTGCGCGCCGCCGTCCACGCGCTGTTCACCGCCTCCGCGGCGCTGTCACCGACGACGGCCGCACCGCACGTGCGGGCAGAGGCGTAACGGGGTCGTGCCGGTACGGGGACGCGGCGCGCCTCAGTCCGCCGTACCCGGCTTGGTACCCCACACGTAGACGCGATCGTCGATGTTCAGGAGGTCCCACAGGGCCGCCGCGTCGTCCACCTTCAGGTTGACGCACCCGGCCGAGCCGCCGCCGTCGTACAGGTCCCCCGGGTGCCCGTGCAGTGCCTGGCCGCCGTCGAAGAACTGGGAGTACGGCATGGGCGCGTCGTCGTAGAGGGTCGAGACATGGTCCTTGTCGCGCCAGTAGATCGAATGCCAACCGGGCCGTGTCTCCTGCGCGTCGCGGCCGGTGCGGATGGGGACCGGGCCGAACTCCACCCGGTCTCCGGTCTGTACCCAAAGGAGCTGCCGGTCCATGTCGGTGCAGGTGACCCGGTACGAACGGGTCGGGCAGTGACCCGCGGCGTTCGGATCGGGGGCCGCCTCGACGGCGACCATCGTGCGGTAGGTGCCGAGGTCGGCGAACCCGTCGGTGCGCGCGACCTCGTGCTCGCGCTGGAACGCGCGGATCGCCGCGCAGTCGGCCGCGGACTGGCGGCCGTCCACGGGGCGGCCGAGGTGCTTCTCCAGGGGGCGCTGATAGGGGCCGGTGGGAGCGGTGCACGCTCCGTCCGCGCCGCGGGGAGCGGCGACGGTGGCAGGGGCCGAGCAGAGCACCGCCGCGGCGGCTGCGGCGGTCATTGCACTGGCGAGGCGAACTGGGTGCACGGATGACCTCCTGGCGGTGCGTGCGGGGTCCAGCCAGTGCACCAGTCCACCGGTTCGGACGCCATACGTGGACGACCGAACCGGTGACCGGACGGGCTATGCGCCCCGGGCCTTGCAGGTCTTGCCCTTGCAGGGCTCACCGCGGGTGTTCTCGATCGTTGCCGTCACCCCTGTGGTGCTGTTCTCCGCCGTCACCTCGTACGGCCCGGAGACCGGGTTCGCGGGCAGGACGTAGCCCTCCGGCACGGCGGTCTCGCGCAGGTAGTACGCGCCGAGCGGCAGGTCGTCGAAGGAGCAACCGCCGTTCTCGGCGGTGGAGCAGTCGTCGACCCGGGTGTCGGGCTCGGTGCCGCCGGTCTGGAGGCCGGGGGTGTCGTTGGTCTCGCGCCAGAGCTCGAAGACGGCGCCGGCCAGCGGCTCCCCGTTCTTGCGGTCCTTCTTCACCAGGTCGATCCGACCGGTGCCGGGCGGCTCGGACGTGGTGGTGTTCCGCGCCTCGGCCTGGACCCCGGTGTCGGCGTTCTCCTCGCTGAGGACGAGAGGGCCGAAGACGCCGGGATCGGGCAGGTCGTAGCCGTCGGGGGCGGCGGTCTCGCGCCAGTAGTAGGTGCCGGTCACGGTCGTGGCGGCGCAGATGCCGTCGGCCTGAGTGGTGCAGGTGCTGACCCGGGTGTCGGGTTCGGTGCCGCCGGTCTGGAGGCCGGGGGTTTCGTTGGTCTCGCGCCAGAGTTCGAAGTCGGCCCCGGCGAGCGGAGCGCCGGTGTCCGCGTCGGTCTTCAGCACCCGGACCTCACCGGTCCTCGGCTGCGGTCCGCCGCAGTCCGGCAGGTCGCCGTTGAAGGGGTAGGCATGGAACTCCTGGCCGCCGCTGCCCGTCGCGGAACTGGTGTGCGTCAAGGACCCGGTGGTGAAGAAGCGGCCGTTGATGCCGGGCAGTTGCACATGGGTCATCGAGGACTGCTCGCCCATCAGGAAGCTGCCCTGGAACTGACCGGTTCCCCGGAGGTCGACCGTCGTGGCGTCGGGGAAGTTCCACAGCAGCCGGTCACGGTAGGCGTTCAGCGGGTCCGTGGCGTCGGAGATGCCACCGCTGTACGTGTTCAGCACCCGGTCCGTCCCGACGACGTTGACCAGGATGGTCGCGTCGTCCGGAATGCCGGCGAAGACGATGCCCTGCTGCGCGCCGCGCGGGCCGACCATGTCGAAGTCGACGTCGAAGACCTGGAGGGCCGACGTCCCGTCACCGGTGAACAGGGTCCGGGTTCCCTGGTTCACGGCCGTGCCCGTCGCAGTGCGCGGGCGGCCGCCGACGCGGGCGTAGCAGCGGCTGGCGTCCGTCAGCTCGTCACGCAGCCCGGCGTACGGCTCGACGGCGTCGTCGTCCTGGATCAACTCGCCGCGCACGGTGCCGGTCTGCGTGCCCGCGTACCGGACGATGCCCCGCTCGCCCAGCAGGCCGCCGGTCGTTTCCAGGGTCTGCCCGGCGGCGATGCTCACGCTGCCGCCGACGGTCAGGAAGTCGGAGTCGACCGGAGGGACCACCCGGGAGCCGACACCGGCGATGCCCAGGTTGTACAGACCGCTGGCGGACGGGTCCTTGTTCTGGTCGAACTCGTCGAGCACGACGACGCGGCCCTCGGCCTCGGCGGCTCGCCCGCGTACCAGGAAGTCGTTCCCGACGAATACGTTGATCGCGTCGTCCCGCCCGGCGATCGGGCCGTTGTGGATCCCGGGAAGGGATCCGGGCAGCTGCCGGGAACGCAGGGCCCGAGCCCGCCGGGCAGGGGGGGCGGCGACGGCGGGCGTGGCGGGCAGTCCGAATGTGAGCACGGGCACGGCCATGGCGAGCACGGCGCAGGAGGTCCTGGTGGCGCCGGCGCGCGAGCGCAGCGTGGAGAGACGCCGAGTCATTGATCTCATGTCGGGCATTCTTTTCAGGGATTCGCATTTCGGAGTGGATTGCGAACCGTGCTGCCACAAAGGGATGCCCCAAGCACTCGAACAGGCTAGGACCCCTCGTTCGGATCAGGCCCGACGGGCCCGTCGCCGCGGGGGATCCGGGGCGCCCGGCGGATCGTCCGGACCGGACCGGACGTCCGTGACTCCTGCGACGGTCCGGGGGATTAGGTTGGCCGGGAAAAGTTTTCGGGCAGCCGGACTCGCGATGGGGGCGAGCATGACCATGCAAAAAGGGGCCAATGTTCCGGTGGCGGCTCAGGCCGTGCGGGTCGAACTGGGGTGGCGCACCGCCCCGGGGACACCGGACGTGGACGGCTCGGCGCTCCTTCTCGTGCCGTCGGGAAAGGTGCGCAGTGACGCCGACTTCGTCTTCTACAACCAGCCCTCGCACGCTTCCGGCGCGGTGCGTCACGAGGGCAAGCGCACCGCCGGTGACGGGACGACGGACAACCTCGCGGTCGACCTGGCGCGCGTCGAGCCGGGCATCGACCGGGTGGTTCTGGCGGCCTCCGCGGACGGCGGCACGTTCGGCCGGGTGACCGGACTCTACGTACGGATCACGGACGCGGCGAACGGAAGGGAGATCGCCCGCTTCGACAGCGCGGACGCGACGGTCGAGACCGCGTTCATCCTGGGGGAGCTCTACCGGCGCCAGGGCGCCTGGAAATTCCGTGCCGTGGGCCAGGGATACGGCACCGGCCTCGAAGGGCTCGCGACCGACTTCGGGATTTCCGTCGACGAACCGCAGCAGGCCCAGCCGGCTCAGCCGTATCACCAACCCCGAACTCCTCAACAGCCGCCCGGCGCAGCGCGGACCGACCACCGGCCGCCGGT
>NZ_JBCEWQ010000177.1:0-16459 GCF_038448545.1 Streptomyces sp. CLV115 | reverse complement strand
GGGGGAGGTGGCGGAGTACGGGGGAAGTGCTGCGGGGTCGGACGGGCCGGGGGGTCCGGTCCGGCCCCGTTCGCGTGCGCGGAGGGTGTTCCGGGCACGGGTGTGCCTGCGGACAGGTACGTGGCTGACTCAGACCACGGTGGTGATGGACGACGACCCCCGCAGCCGCGCAGGCCCGGGGGCGGCGCTGGAGGCCGGGGCCACCGGGCACGTACCGCTGAAGGACAACCAGGACCCGTGGCCCGAGGCGAAGCACAGCGAGGCGGAGGCCAGGGTCATGAAGGCCGTAGTCGGCACGCTGGCGCCGAGTTCGGGCACCGACGCCCCGGTGCCGGAAGCGCTGCGCGAGCCGCTGGCGAACGCGCTGGGGGAGTATGCCGGCGACACGCACCAGATCATGCGTAACGACGCCGGCTACATCAGGGCTGCCACTGATGGATATTTCACCGACGCCGACGGTTCGCATCTCGCGGTGAACGCGAAAGACCTGATCCAGGTGATGCGCGGAGTCTCCGAGGACCCGGAGGCCTACGGGACGCTGCACAAGTCGGAGTCCCGCTACATCGACCTCCGGATGGAGCGTGTCCCGGAGAACGCGAGTTATCAGCAGATGTCCCAGCCGATCCGCGAGGGAGGGAACGCTCTCGGCGTCCTGAGCGGGATCAGGGAGGACGTCATCAACGACACCCGCATGAACGAGTACGCCGAGGCCGACTGGAAGTCCAAGGCGCTCTATCACGTTGTCGGCGGCGTGCTGACCCCCATCACGGTTGGGGGATTCGCCGTGGGCGACGCTCTGCAGCGAGGCGTGGACGTATGGGCATGGGAGGTGGGAAACGCCTTGAAGGCGGAAGCGGACGCGACCGCCAACGCGGGTGTCGCCGCCCAGTTCCTCGAAACGGAGCAGCAGATGTCCCTCATGGTCGACAGTTGGGCGCAGGGCCGGTCGGACATCGACACCTCGACCGCCCAAGGCAAGGCAGTGCTGTCCACGCTTACTCAGGATGTACACGAGGCGCACGTGGATGGTGCGGCCACAGCCAACAAATACCTGTCGGACACTACGAACTGAGGACCTTTGTCCACTCCAGGAGGTTCCCCCGCCGCTGAGGACCGCGCGCCCCCCGTGTCGGAGCGCCGCGGTCGTCCGCGTCCCTGGCTGCTTGTCCTGGCCCTGTTGCTCGTCTGTCTTCTCGGCGCGGGTGTGGCGTGGTTCGTACGTGACTCCTCCAGGCCGTCCTCCTGCGAGGTGGTGCGGAACGACGCGCGTGTGGAGAAAGCGCTGGGCGACCGTTACGACGAGGGGATGGCCTGCGCCGAGCTGGGCGCGGCGGTGAAAGCGGTCACGATGGGGCAGGCCCCGGGGAAGCATTCCCTGGGCCAGGCGCAGGCGATGAAGGACGTGCTCCTCGCGGTCGCGGAGAGTGCCGATGAGGCCGACGGCGGGCTGGACGCAGGTCTGCGGCTGCCGCTGGGGCAGGTTCTCGCCGACTACCGTGCGGACCTGCAGGAGAACATGGGGCTGACTTCGGCCGCCTACGTCAGGAGTGGGCTTCCCACCAAGCCTGCCTGGGAGGACGGGGCCGGCGTTCACGTTTCGGTGGACTGGAAGACTACGCTGCTGCCGGTGGTCCGGGCGGTGTCCGAGGATCCCGGCGCCTACGCCGTGATCCGCGACGCGCTGACGCTGCAGGGCGCCGAGGGGCTCGTGGCGACGGAGCCGGACAGCACAGGCAGTGAGCTGAGCGCCCCCGCCGCACGCAGCGCGTGGGCTCTCGGCAACCTCGACGGGGTGGCTGCCGACGTGGTCCGCGATCTCGGGAAGAACCGTGGGCAGGAGTGGCAGGCGGCGGTCCTCGCCGAGCTGTCGGCGGCGGGCGATGGAGGGAAGACCGCTATTCCCGCCTTCTCCGAGGACGCGGCCGGACACCTCGTCGCCCGATGGCGCGCGGATGTGAACGACAAGGGTGCCGAAGCGCTGGAGAGCCAGGGCGCGTCGCTGTTCGGAGCGTGGTGCGACGCGGTGCGGGTCACTGGGGACGACCGGGAGGCGGCGCGCGAGCGGGTCGAAAGCGGCCAGAAGGCGGCCCGCCGCGAGGCCCTGGCATACCTGGACTGAGCTGCGACGCTGCGTCACCGGCCGCGAGGAAGCATATTCGGCCCTGCGAACCAGGAAGTGAGCGAGTGGGCACAGCAGAGGGACGTACGAGGCCGGGGCGGAAGGTCTGGGTTGCCGCGGCCGTCCTGGTCGTGGTGGTTGCCGGGCTGATGCATGGTTACCGCAACACCAATGCGCTGACGGGGGACCGGCTGTGCGGAGGGCTCGTCTCCACGGCGAAGGCGGATGGGGTTCTTCCGGGGTCCGGTCGTCTTGATGCCGAGGGGGAAGGTCTTGCCGACGAGCTGAAGGACACGGTGTGCGAGGTCGAGAAGTCGTCCGTCGTGTTCGGCTCCGGAAAGGGCACGCTGACCCTCAGGGTCCGGGAGGAAGACGGCGATGCCCCTTTGAAGGACGAAGCGTGGCCGGAACTGCCTGAGGAGTCGTTCTTCGCCGGGAAGGTGACCGGCGGAGTCGACAAGTACCGGGGATGGGTGCTGCTGCCCGAGAAGTGCTGGGCGAAGCAGCCGCTGATCGTCGGGGCAAGTTCCAGCGAACCGATCTCCGACGGCAAGGCGTTCGCCGCCCTGATCACCGATGCCGCACGCGCCGTCGCGGCCGGGGCCGCGTGCGGGTACCTGCCGGAGGAGCCCGGAACGCTCCTGCCGCCGCGCTCCGAGGCGGCCCGCCCGGCTTCCGACGGGCGGGTGTGCGGTCTTGACGGCTTCTCCGTCCGCGGCCAGGTGCCGGCGGACACCGAGGTACTCGAAGCGGGCCAGCGGGCGCCCGCCGATCTGTGGTCGTGCAGGGTCTTCCTGGACGACGACTCACGTGGCCCGGCCCGTGAGGACGGCTTCATGACGTACACGGCTTCCCGGGACCCGCTGCTCATCGCCGCTGTGAAGAAGGCGCCGGGCACCAGCAAGGGCGAGGCGCCGGGCGGGCGCGAAGCGGAGGTCGTCGAGAGGACAGGGGTTGTTCTGTCCTGTGCCCAGGGCGAGCTCTATCTGGCGTCCGAGTCGGGGCTGCAGTACTTGGAGGCCCGCAAGCGCCATCCGGACCTTCCGGCGCGGGACACGTACTTCGAGTCCTTCGTGAAATCCGCGACCGAGACCTTCGGCTGCGCCACCTCCGCGAGGCGCTGACGGACCGGGGCCCGGCCTACTCCGGAACCGGCGTCCCCACCGGCGCCCGCCGGCACCGTCCCGCCGCCGCGGCGGCCAGGCGGCCCAGGGCCTCTTCCTTCCCGCACGGGTGGGCGCCCAGGGCCGTCTGGCGGGCCACGATCCGGCGTTCCGCGCGCATCAGCCGCCAGCCGCGCCGCAGCAGGAACGGCACCGACTTGCGGCCCTCGCGCAGGTCCCGGAGCAGGCGGCGGCGGAACGTCGTGGTCGGGCGGCCGCGCAGGCAGAGCGCGTCGGCCAGGACGCCGAGTTCCTGGCAGCGCCCGACTATGTCCGCCGCGAAGATCCCCTCGGCCACGAACAGCGGTGTGCGCTCGATGTGCAGGGCCTCCCGGTCGACCCGGGAGCTGGTGGAGATGTCGTAGACCGGGACGTGGGTGCGCCCGGTGCGGCACAGCTCCATGATCGCGGCGACCGCGGCGTCGGCGTCCCAGGACTGTGCGGAGTCCCAGTCGATGTCCGTACTGCCGGGAACGAGCGGCAGCGTGGGGTCGTCGCCCTCCTTGTAGAAGTCGTCCAGGCGCAGCACCGGCAGGTCGGTGCGGGCGGCCAGGGAGGACTTGCCGGAGCCGGAAGGGCCCGCGAGCAGTACGACGCGGGTCGGGATCGGTTGGGAATTCACAGGACACGAGTGTGAGGCATTGACCCGCACAGGGGATCCCCCGGTGCCCCTGTTGGTATCGAGCATCACACCTCAACTACTCTAAGTGCTCGGCTGATTACTCGATCGTCTCGATCAGGTGGGAATTCCATGGCACGTCATGCACTTTCCAAGTCCCGGCGCCGCGCACTGCTGCGAGCAGGTCTGACCGTCACCGCGGTGGGTTCCGCGCTCGGTGCGGGGGGTGCGGCGGCCCAGGCGGCGCCGCTGCCCCACGTGCCGGTCGTGGGTGCCGACACCGCACTCGGTGAGGCCGGTGACGCCGCCGGTGGTGCGGTCACCGGGGCGCTGGGTCACTCGCTCAGGGGCGGCATCGCCCCGGTGACGCATCTGCGGCTCGACCCGCTGGCCGGCACGGGCACGGACCCACTGAACAACGCGGTGGGCACGCAGATCGCCGACTTCAAGCCGCTCTCCACGGCCGCCGTCACCGACCCGCTGACCAGCGGTGGCGCGCTGAAGGACCTGCCGGTGGTCGGGCCGCTGGCGCAGTCGCTGCACGGCGGCTGAGCAGGCGGGAACGGCCTGTCCCTCCGGGGTTCCGGAGGGACAGGCCGCTGCCGTGTGCGGGGAGTCGGTCAGTACGAGGAGCCCGAGACGCCGAGGGCGCCCGTCGGGTGCCAGACCGTCTTGGTCTCCAGGAAGGCCGTCAGGCGGCGGGTGCCGGGATCGGCCGTCCAGTCCGCGGCGCCGTCCGCGTCCACAGGCTGTGGACGCAGGACGCGCTTCAGGTTGTCGGCCGCCGCGATCTCCAGTTCCTTCGCCAGCGCGGCGTCGGCGCCCGTGAGGTCGATGGCGTTGACGTCCTGGTGGGAGGCGAGCGGCGTCGCGATCTCCGCCGTCCTGCCGGACAGGATGTTCACCACGCCGCCCGGCAGGTCGGAGGTGGCCAGCACCTCGCCCAGGGACAGGGCCGGGAGCGGAGAGTCCGCCGAGGCGACGACGACGGCCGTGTTGCCGGTCGCGATCACCGGGGCGATCACCGAGACCAGGCCCAGGAACGACGACTCCTGCGGGGCCAGGACCGTGACGACACCGGTCGGCTCGGGGGTGGACAGGTTGAAGAACGGGCCCGCGACCGGGTTCGCCCCGCCCACGACCTGGCCGATCTTGTCGGTCCAGCCCGCGTACCAGACCCAGCGGTCGATCGCCGCGTCCACGACGGCCGCCGCCTTGGACTTCGACAGGCCCTCCGCGTCCGCCACCTCCCGTACGAACTGGTCCCTGCGGCCCTCCAGCATCTCCGCGACGCGGTAGAGGACCTGGCCGCGGTTGTACGCCGTGGCGCCCGACCAGCCGCCGAACGCCTTGCGGGCGGCCACGACCGCGTCGCGCGCGTCCTTGCGGGAGGACTGGGGGGCGTTCGCCAGCCACTTGCCCTTCGAGTCCGTCACCTCGTACACCCGGCCGCTCTCGGAGCGGGGGAACTTGCCCCCGACGTACAGCTTGTAGGTCTTGAAGACGCTCAGACGGTTATCGGACATCGAGGTACGCCTCCAGGCCGTGACGGCCGCCTTCGCGGCCGAAGCCCGACTCCTTGTATCCGCCGAAGGGCGAGGTCGGGTCGAACTTGTTGAACGTGTTGGCCCAGACGACGCCCGCCCGGAGCTTGTTCGCCACCGCGAGGATGCGGGAGCCCTTCTCCGTCCAGATGCCGGCCGAGAGGCCGTACTGGCTGTTGTTGGCCTTGGCGACCGCCTCGTCGGGCGTGCGGAAGGACAGCACCGACAGCACCGGGCCGAAGATCTCGTCGCGGGCGATGGTGTGCGCCTGGGTGACGTTGGTGAACAGCGTCGGCGCGAACCAGTAACCGGCGGAGGGGAGTTCGCAGGGGGCGCTCCAGCGTTCCGCGCCCTCCGCCTCGCCCGTCTCGGTGAGCGCGGTGATCCGGGCGAGCTGCTCCGCGGAGTTGATCGCGCCGATGTCGGTGTTCTTGTCCAGCGGGTCGCCCAGCCGGAGCGTGGAGAGACGGCGCTTCAGCGCGTCCAGCAGCTCGTCCTGGACCGACTCCTGGACGAGCAGGCGCGAGCCCGCGCAGCAGACCTGGCCCTGGTTGAAGAAGATGCCGGTGACGATGCCCTCGACGGCCTGGTCGATCGGGGCGTCGTCGAAGACGATGTTGGCGCCCTTGCCGCCCAGTTCGAGGGTGACCTTCTTGCCGGTGCCGGCGACCTGGCGGGCGATGGCCTTGCCGACCGCGGTCGAGCCGGTGAACGCGACCTTGTCGACGTCCTCGTGCTCGACGAGGGCGGCGCCCGCGTCCCCGTACCCGGGAAGGATGTTCACGACGCCCCTGGGCAGGCCTGCCTGGCGGCAGATGTCCGCGAAGAACAGCGCGGAGAGCGGCGTCGTCTCGGCGGGCTTGAGGACCACCGTGTTGCCGGTGGCGAGCGCCGGGGCGATCTTCCAGGCCAGCATCAGGAGGGGGAAGTTCCAGGGGATGACCTGGCCCGCGACGCCGAGGGGGGCCGGGTTCGGGCCGTAGCCCGCGTGGTCCAGCTTGTCGGCCCAGCCCGCGTAGTAGAAGAAGTGCGCGGCGACGAGGGGGAGGTCGGCGTCCCTCGTCTCCTTGATCGGCTTGCCGTTGTCCAGGGTCTCCAGGACGGCGAGCTCGCGGCTGCGCTCCTGGATGATCCGGGCGATCCGGAAGAGGTACTTGGCGCGCTCGGAGCCGGGCAGCGCCGACCACTTCTCGAACGCCTTGCGGGCCGCCTTCACGGCCCGGTCGACGTCGGCCGCACCGGCCTGCGCGACCTCGGAGAGCACCTCCTCGGTGCTCGGCGAGACCGTCTTGAAGACCTTGCCGTCGGCCGCCTCGGTGAACTCGCCGTCGATGAACAGTCCGTACGAGGGCGCGATGTCGACGACCGCGCGCGACTCGGGGGCGGGGGCGTACTCGAATGCAGATGCCATGGGGATCAGTCCACCGTCACGTAATCGGGGCCGGAGTAACGGCCGGTGCTGAGCTTCTGGCGCTGCATCAGCAGGTCGTTCAGCAGGCTGGAGGCGCCGAACCGGAACCAGTGGTTGTCCAGCCAGTCCTCGCCCGCCGTCTCGTTCACCAGCACCAGGAACTTGATCGCGTCCTTGGAGGTGCGGATGCCGCCGGCCGGCTTCACGCCGATCTGTACGCCGGTCTGCGCGCGGAAGTCGCGCACGGCCTCCAGCATCAGCAGCGTATTGGCGGGCGTGGCGTTGGTCCCGACCTTGCCGGTCGAGGTCTTGATGAAGTCGGCGCCCGCCAGCATGCCGAGCCAGGAGGCGCGGCGGATGTTGTCGTACGTGGACAGCTCGCCGGTCTCGAAGATCACCTTCAGCCGGGCGTCGGGGCCGTCGGCCCGCGCGCACTCGGCCTTCACGGCGAGGATCTCCTCGTACACCTTCAGATAGCGGCCGGAGAGGAAGGCGCCCCGGTCGATCACCATGTCGATCTCGTCGGCCCCGGCGGCCACGGCGTCGCGGACGTCCGCGAGCTTCACGTCGAGCGCGGCGCGGCCGGCCGGGAAGGCCGTCGCCACGGAGGCCACCTTCACGCCGGAGCCGGCCAGCGCGGCGACGGCGGTCGCCGCCATGTCGGGGTAGACGCAGACCGCCGCGGTGCGCGGGGTCGTGCGGTCGGTCGGGTCGGGATTGACGGCCTTGGCGGCGAGAGCCCGGACCTTGCCCGGGGTGTCCGCGCCTTCCAGCGTCGTCAGGTCGATCATCGAGATGGCCAGGTCGATGGCGTACGCCTTGGCGGTCGTCTTGATCGAACGGGTTCCGAGGGACGCGGCGCGCGCTTCGAGGCCGACGGCGTCGACGCCGGGCAGCCCGTGCAGGAAGCGGCGCAGCGCACTGTCGGACGCGGTCGCGTCGGAGAATGCGGGAGCAGTGGTGGGCATGGTCACCAGGGGAGCATATCTACGCGCGTAGCGACCTGTACAGGGGGACCACCTCTCCGCGCGGGACGCGGTACCGGGGCGGCCGCCCCGGCACCCCGCCGGGGCGTCAGGCAGAATCGGGCCCATGACGAGCCCCACACCACCCGCCGAGCCGGTCTACGCCGACCGGACCTTCCGCTCGCCCGCCGGGATGGTCGGGGGCGTCCTGCTGCTCCTGCTCATCTGCTGGATCGGCGGGGACGCAGCGTTCCGGGGCGAGGGCCGGGTGCCCTGGCTGGCGCTCGCCGGGATGCTCACGGCGGTGCCGATGGTCGTCGCGTTCACGCTGCGGCCGGTCGTGCTCGCCAACGACCACCGCATCCGGATCCGCAACCCGTTCCGGACGATCAGCATGCCGTGGACCGAGGTCTCGGACCTGCGGGCCGGGTATTCGTGCGAGCTGTTCACCGAGGGCGGCGCCAAGTACCAGCTCTGGGCGGTGCCGGTGTCGCTGCGGCAGCGGAAGAAGGCGGCCCGGCAGCAGTCCCGGCGGTCGCTGGACGACCCGTACGACCGCACGTCCGTGCACGCCGACGTCCGTGACACCAAGGCCCGGATGGCGACGGCCGACCAGACCATGGCGGACCTGCGCGAACTGGCGGAGCGGGCGAAGACGGGCGGCGCGGCCGCCGGGGAGTCCGCCGAGTCGTCGGTGTCGGTGCGCTGGGCGTTCGAGGTGATCGCGCCGACGGTGGTGGGCGCGCTGCTGCTGGTGGTGCTGCTCGCGACCGGCTGAGACCGGACACGGGTGAGGCCCGCACCGCGTTCGCCGGTGCGGGCCTCACCCGTGTCCGGGGCCTTGCCCGACGCCGACGTGGCCCCCGGCGGCGGTCGCACCGCCCGTCGTGGACGTCCCGCCGAAGGTCCGGCGCCAGTGCCGTCCGTGGCCGCCCCGACCGCGGTCCTCGGGCCGCCCGCAGGAGCCCCGGACGCGGACGGCCGCCCCGACCGGCCGGGACGTGGCGTCGTTGTCCGAGTCCGGGGTGCGGCGCGGCCCGACGTGCGGCCCGCCCCCACGGACGGCGGCGCGAGCCGTCCGCGTGACAGGTCGTGCTGCTCGGGCGGGTGCCGCCGCGGCCGGCCCCCTCGGCCGCCGACCGGGGGTCAGATCCCGGCGGCGGCCGCCAGATCGCGCTTGATCCCGTCGAGCAGCCGGGCGCCCTCGGCGCGGGCCGCCGGAAGTTCGTCCGCCGAGGCGACCGGCACCACGACCTCCAGGTAGCACTTGAGCTTCGGCTCGGTGCCGCTCGGGCGGACGATCACCCGGGCGCCCCGCAGGTGGTAGCGGAGCCCGTCGGTGGGCGGCAGCAGCTCCGTTCCCCGCGCCAGGTCCTCGGCCGAGGTGACGTCGAGGCCCGCGAGCGCGGCCGGAGGCCGCTCGCGCAGCCGCGCCATGGCGTCGGAGATGACCGACAGGTCCTTCACCCGCACCGACAGCTGGTCGGTGGCGTGCAGCCCGTGCGCGAGCGCGAGGTCGTCGAGGAGATCGAGCAGCGTACGCCCTCGCTCCTTGAGCACCGAGGCCAGCTCGGCGACGAGCAGCGCGGCCGTTATGCCGTCCTTGTCGCGCACGCCGTCGGGGTCGACGCAGTAGCCGAGCGCCTCCTCGTACCCGTACCGCAGCCCGTCCACCCGGGCGATCCACTTGAAGCCGGTCAGCGTCTCCTCGTGACCGAGCCCCGCCTTCGCGGCGATCCGGCCGAGCAGCGAGGACGACACGATCGACTCGGCGAAGACCCCGCTCACGCCCCGGTCCACCAGATGGGCGGCGAGCAGCGCACCGACCTCGTCGCCGCGCAGCATCCGCCAGCCGCCCTCGGCGGCCGGGTCCGGGACGGCAACGGCGCAGCGGTCGGCGTCCGGGTCGTTGGCGATGACGATGTCGGGGTCCGTGCGGCGCGCGGTCGCGAAGGCGAGGTCCATCGCGCCGGGCTCCTCCGGATTGGGGAACGCGACGGTGGGGAACGCCGGGTCCGGCTCGGCCTGCTCCGCGACGAGCACCGGCGCGGGGAACCCGGCCCGGTCGAACGCGGCGGTCAGCACGGAGGTACCGACACCGTGCATCGCCGTGTACACGACCCGGGCGGTACGCGGCGACCCGGTGGCGAGCACGGTGTCCGTACGGGCCAGATAGGCCGCCAGGACCTCGTCGCCGAGGGTCTCCCAGCCGTCGTCGGGGCGGGCCACGCCGTCGAGCGGGCCGACGCCGGCGATCGCGGCGGCGATCTCGCCGTCCGCCGGGGGGACGATCTGCGAGCCGTCGCCGAGGTAGACCTTGTAGCCGTTGTCGCGCGGCGGGTTGTGGCTGGCGGTCACCTCGACGCCCGCGACGGCGCCCAGGTGCCTTATGGCGTACGCCAGCACGGGAGTGGGGAGCGGGCGGGGGAGCACCGCCGCCCGCAGGCCCGCGCCGGTCATCACGGCTGCGGTGTCGCGGGCGAAGTCGGCGGACCTGTACCGGGCGTCGTACCCGATGACGACGAGCCCGCCGCCCTGCCCCTGCGCCTTGAGGTAGGCGGCGAGGCCGGCCGCGGCGCGGATGACGACGGAGCGGTTCATCCGCATCGGCCCGGCGCCCAGCTCACCGCGGAGCCCGGCGGTGCCGAACTGCAGCGTGCCGGCGAACCGTGCGGCGAGCTCGTCGAGATCCGCGGCCTCGATGAGCCCGGCGAGCTCGTCGCGGGTCTCGGGATCGGGGTCCTCCGCGAGCCATGCCCTGGCCTGCGCGATGAGGTCCTGCTGCACGGTGTCCGCCTTTCCGGCTGTCCGGGGTGTCTTCGTGGGTGGGGTGCGGCCCCGGGGTCCGGCCCCGGGGAACGGCCGCGACCGGTCAGATGCGTTCGAGGACCCGGGCCAGCAGCGCGCCCATGCGCGTGGCGGAGTCCCGGCCCGCCTGGAGCACCTCTTCGTGGTTGAGCGGCTCCCCGCTCAGCCCGGCCGCGAGGTTGGTGACCAGCGAGATGCCCAGCACCTCGGCGCCCGCCTCGCGGGCGGCGATGGCCTCCAGCACGGTGGACATGCCGACCAGGTCGCCGCCCATCACGCGGACCATGTTGATCTCGGCCGGCGTCTCGTAGTGCGGGCCGGGGAACTGCACGTACACGCCCTCTTCGAGGGTCTCGTCGACCTCCTTGCACAGCGCGCGCAGCCGCGGCGAGTACAGGTCGGTCAGGTCGACGAAGTTGGCGCCGATGATCGGGGACGCCGCCGTCAGGTTGATGTGGTCGCTGATCAGCACCGGCTGACCGGGGCGCATGCCCTCGCGCAGACCGCCGCAGCCATTGGTCAGGACGACGGTCCGGCAGCCGGCCGCGACGGCGGTACGGACCCCGTGCGCGACGGCGGCCACGCCCCGGCCCTCGTAGAAGTGGGTGCGGCCCAGGAAGACCAGGACCCGCTTCTCACCGATCCGGTACGAGCGGATCGTCCCGCCGTGCCCCTGTACCGCGGGCGCCGGGAAACCGGGCAGCTCGGTCACCGGGAACTCGGCCTCCGGAGCGCCGAGCGCATCGCCCGCGGGCGCCCAGCCGGAACCCATCACGAGCGCGACGTCGTGGGTCTCGGCACCGGTCAGCTCGCGCAGGCGGGCGGCGGCGTCGGCGGCGGCCGTGTACGGGTCGCCCTGGATGTTGTCCGGAATAACTGATGCGTTCACGCGGATGAGGGTAGCCGGTGATTCCCTACGCGCGTAGATGCCCATGCGCAGAGTCTGTACGCGATTGCTCGTACTTTCACACAAAAGTGCTGGTCGGCCGGGTCAGCAGGGGCGCTTGCGGAGTTCCATCACATAGTCGTGCGGCGCGCCCGCGGACTCCGCGGCGTCGGCGATCTCGCCCAGGTAGCGGGCGGACGGCAGCCCGCCCTCGTAGCCGTTCAGCACGTACATCCAGGCCGGCTCCTCGCCGTCCAGGGTGTGCACCCGCACCCGCATCCGCCGGTAGATGTCGAGGCCGACACCCTCCCACCGGTCCATGGAGTCCTCGTCCATCGGCGCCAGGTCGTACAGCGCCACGAAGACCTGGGAACGGGGCGCCTCCACCACCGTGGCCAGCGCGCCTTCCCAGCCCATCTGCTCCCCGCCGAAGGTCAGCCGCCAGCCGTTGAGCCAGCCGGTGCCGCGCAGCGGGGAATGCGGTGCGCGGCGCGTCATCAGCCGCGCGTCGAGGTTGCCGGCGTACGCGGCGTAGAGCGACATGGGTTCGAGGGTACGGGAGGTGACGGGGGGAACGTCGATTCCGGTGCGGAAGACCACTCGCGAGGTTCCGCTTCCCGCTCCCGGGCCCCGGCGCGCACGCCCCGGCGCACGTATGGAGGGCCCCGGGGCGAAGCACCTTGGCGCGTGCGGGACAATGAAGTACGTACTGCATTCCCCCGGGGCGCTCCCCCGGACCCCCGGCCGGGGCAGCAGACGGCCGCGGGATGACATACGCGAGGCGGACTTTTCGTGACCCGGATCGTGATCATCGGCGGCGGACCCGGCGGCTACGAGGCGGCGTTGGTGGGCGCCCAGCTCGGTGCGGAGGTGACCGTCGTCGACTGCGACGGCCTCGGCGGCGCGTCCGTGCTCACCGACTGCGTGCCCTCGAAGACCCTGATCGCGACGGCGGAGGTGATGACCACCTTCGACTCCTCGTACCAGGAGCTGGGCATCATCGTCGCGGACGACACCCCGCACGTGGAGCAGGCCGCCCGCGTCGTCGGCGTCGACCTCGGCAAGGTCAACCGACGGGTGAAGCGCCTGGCGCTCGCCCAGTCCCACGACATCACCGCCTCCGTCACCCGGGCCGGCGCCCGCGTGATGCGCGGCCGCGGCCGGCTGGACGGCCTCCAGGCCGCCGACGGCTCCCGCAAGGTCGTCGTGACCGCCGCCGACGGCACCGAGGAGACGCTCACCGCCGACGCCGTGCTGATCGCCACCGGCGGTCACCCCCGGGAGATCCCGGACGCGCTGCCCGACGGCGAGCGGATCCTGAACTGGACCCAGGTCTACGACCTCGACGAGCTCCCCGAGGAGCTCATCGTGGTCGGCTCCGGCGTGACGGGCGCCGAGTTCGCGGGCGCCTACCAGGCGCTCGGCTCGCGCGTCACCCTCGTCTCGTCCCGCGACCGGGTGCTGCCGGGCGAGGACCCGGATGCGGCAGCCGTGCTGGAGGACGTCTTCCGGCGCCGCGGCATGAACGTCATGGCCCGCTCCCGCGCCCAGGCCGCCAAGCGGGTCGGCGACCGGGTCGAGGTCACCCTCGCCGACGGCCGGGTCATCTCCGGCTCGCACTGCCTGATGGCGGTCGGCGCGATCCCCAACAGCGCGGGCATGGGCCTGGAGGAGGCCGGGGTCCGGCTCAAGGAGTCCGGCCACATCTGGACCGACAAGGTCTCGCGCACCAGCGCGCCCGGCGTGTACGCGGCCGGTGACGTCACCGGGATCTTCGCCCTCGCCTCGGTCGCCGCCATGCAGGGCCGGATCGCGATGTACCACTTCCTCGGCGACGCGGTGGCCCCGCTGGACCTGAAGACGGTCTCGTCGAACGTCTTCACCGACCCCGAGATCGCCACCGTCGGCTACACCCAGGCCGACGTCGACGCGGGCAAGATCGACGCCCGGGTGGTCAAGCTGCCGCTGCTGCGCAATCCGCGCGCCAAGATGCAGGGCATCCGCGACGGCTTCGTCAAGATCTTCTGCCGTCCCGGCACCGGCATCGTGGTCGGCGGCTGTGTCGTCGCGCCGCGCGCGAGCGAACTCATTCACCCCATCTCGATCGCGGTCGACAACAATTTGACGGTGGAACAGATCGCAAACGCCTTCACGGTGTATCCGTCCCTGTCGGGTTCGATCGCCGAAGTGGCCCGGCAGTTGCACACCCGTAAGCGCGCGGGCGAGGCGTAACCGCCCCGGGAACCCGGTAAATCCCCGGCAACTCCCGGCAACTCGGGCGGTCCGGCGACGGCCACCCGATCAGTACAGAACAACAACGGGGCCGCCTATACCACTTGGCGGCCCCTTGTATGTACAACTTCCGTTATTCGGCGCAAACCGCTGAAAACACTCGGGCGGTCACGTTACTGTCAGTTTCGTGTTCGCTGCAGAACGTCGTCAGTTGATCCTCGAAATGGTGCGTGCCAACGGGGCGGTATCGCTCCGTGAGCTCGCCCGCGTCGTCCAGACCTCCGAAGTGACCGTACGGCGGGACGTGCGGGCACTGGAGGCAGAAGGACTCCTCGACCGCCGGCACGGCGGTGCGGTACTGCCGGGCGGTTTCACGCGGGACTCCGGCATTCCGCAGAAATCCCATCTCGCCACCGCGGAGAAGACGGCCATCGCCGACCTGGCCGCCGGTCTCGTCGAGGAGGGCGAGGCCATCGTCGTCGGTGCCGGTACGACCACGCAGGAGCTGGCCCGCCGGCTCGCGCGCGTCCCCGGCCTGACCGTCGTCACCAACTCCCTGCTGGTCGCCCAGGCGTTGGCCCATGCCAACCGGGTGGAGGTGGTGATGACCGGCGGCACCCTGCGCGGTTCCAACTACGCCCTGGTGGGCAGCGGCGCCGAGCAGTCCCTTCAGGGGCTGCGGGTCTCGCGCGCGTTCCTCTCCGGGAGCGGGCTCACCGCGGAGCGTGGCCTGTCCACGTCCAACATGCTCTCCGCGAGCGTGGACCGGGCGCTGGTGCAGGCGGCCGCCGAGGTGGTGGTCCTGGCCGACCACACCAAGCTCGGCTCCGACACCATGTTCCAGACGGTGCCGACCGACCTCATCACCCGTCTGGTGACGGACGAGCCTCCCGGCCACGACGACCGCGCCGCCACCGAGCTGCAGGCCCTCGCGGACCAGGGGGTACAGATCGCGGTGGCCGGCTCGGGAAGCGGCACCACGACGGCCGAGAACCTGCCGCACGGCCGGCAGCAGGGCCGCCGTGACATGCCGCTGCCCGGCCAGCGCCGTACGCCCGGGAGCGGGCCCGGGGGACCGGGCCCGCAGCAGCTGCGGAGCGCGGCGGTGGTGGCGGAGCAGGGGGACCGGGCGCGGGTGGCGGACCTGCGGCGCCGGTAGGAAGCGGGCCCCCACGTCGGCGGGGCGGAATTCCGGCCCCGACGGTGTTTCGGGCGCGGGATCCGGGCGGAGCCCCGGTTGCGGTGAGGGGCGGGCGGGGGAACAGCCCCGCGCGGCAGGCGAACGCGCACCGTCCCGCTGCCCGCTCAGCCCTCCTCCGCGCGCGCCCCCTTGAGTCCCTGCAAGGTCAGCATCAGCAGCCGCCCCGCCAACTCCGGGTCGTCCGGAGACTGTTCGGCTGCCAGCGCGATCGCATTCGTCAGCTGCAGCAGGTCGCCGATCGACACATCCGGCCGCACCGCCCCGCTCTCCTGCGCCCGCACCAGCAGCACCGCCCCCGCCTCGCGCAACGGCACATTGCACTGCGAGAGGGCCGAAGTCTCGTCCCGTGACGTCGACATGAGTGCCTGAGCCAGCCCCCGGTATTCACCCGCGTGGGCGATGATCGCGCCCAGCCACTCCACCAGCCCCGCACACGGCTGCCGCGCCTGCGCGAGCTCCCGGGAACGGGTGATCAGAGACGTCAGGGCCTCCTGGAAGACCGCGTTCATCAGTGCGTGCCGGTTCGGGAAGTGCCGGTACAGCGTGCCGATCCCCACGCCCGCGCGCCGCGCGATGTCCTCCAGGGACGCATCGGTGCCGTGCTCCGCGAAGGCGGTCCGGGCCTCGCCCAGCAGCCGGTCGTAGTTCCGGCGCGCGTCGGCACGCATGGGACGGGGCGGCGTCTGCGCCGTACTGGTCGCCATCGCGCAGCCTCCCTTCTTCCGCCTCGGGGTCCAGGATGCCATCGCACGCCACCCGGGTGCGCCGGGACCGCCGCGTACGGCAAAGGGCCCCGCGGGAAGCCATAAGGCTCCGCGGGGCCCCTGAGGCCGGATACCGCGTCGATCAGTCCTTGATCTCGCAGATGACGGCGCCGGAGGAGACCGAGCTGCCGACCTCGGCGGCGAGGCCCTTGACGGTGCCGGAGCGGTGCGCGTTGAGGGGTTGTTCCATCTTCATGGCTTCCAGGACGACGACGAGGTCGCCTTCCTGGACTTGCTGGCCTTCTTCGACGGCGATCTTGACGATGGTGCCCTGCATGGGGGATGCGAGGGTGTCGCCGGAGACGGCCGAGCCGGACTTCTTCGCGGCGCGGCGTTTGGGTTTGGCGCCTGCGGCGAGTCCGGTGCGGGCCAGGCTCATGCCGAGTGAGGAGGGCAGGGAGACCTCCAGGCGTTTGCCGCCGACCTCGACCACGACGGTCTCGCGGCCGGCTTCTTCCTCGGTCTCGGTGTCGGCGGTGGCGGTGAAGGGTTTGATGTCGTTGACGAACTCGGTTTCGATCCAGCGGGTGTGGACGTGGAACGGTTCGCTGGTGAAGGCGGGGTCGGTGACGACGGCGCGGTGGAAGGGGATGGCGGTGGCCATGCCTTCGACGTTGAATTCGGCCAGTGCGCGGGCGGCGCGCTGGAGTGCCTGTTCGCGGGTCGCGCCGGTCACGACGAGTTTGGCGAGCAGGGAGTCCCAGGCGGGGCCGATGACGGAGCCGGATTCGACGCCGGCGTCGAGGC